>JACPHJ010000001.1 GCA_016188675.1 Planctomycetota bacterium | reverse complement strand
TTTTAAAAAAGCGTGTTTTCGTTCAGACACTAAATAAGAATCATCTTTATAATTACTCAAGAGTAATTATTTGCAAATTTATAGTTATGTTATTAAATTGGGAGAGAGGGTTGATTCAAAGGTCTGAAAAAAACAGCACACGATATCATTTACAGAAAAAAGAAAGGGAGATAAAAGACCCGAAGGAATTGCTTGAAATACTAAGACAGGGAAAATAAACGACGATTGCAATGTGCAGAAATAATGAGCCCTATATTGTTACCCTGAGTTACGGCTATGATGAACGGGAAAACGCCTTATACTTCCACAGCAGATTAAAAGGTTTGAAATATGAATTTATCAAAGAAAACCCCAACGTGTGTGCGACAATTATCGAAGACAGGGGATATATCATGAATGAGTGTGCACACGAATTCCGGTCTGTAATCATCTGGGGAAGGATGTTTTCTGTGGATACATTGGAAGAAAAGAAACATGGAATGGATATCCTTTTAGAACACCTGGAAGACAATCCCGACAAAATAACACAAGAAAGTCTATCAAACGACAAATATTACAAAAATCTGGGGATACTTAGGCTGGATATCGCTGAAATAAATGGTAAATGGGGAAGATAGGTGTTTTCAGCCACAGAGCGGGGGGGGGGAACGTGAATTGTAGGATAGGCTGCGGGGCTTGTTGCATTGCGCTGTCAATTTCATCTCCGATCCCCGGCATGCCGGACGGCAAGCCGGCTGGCGTACGTTGCGTGCATCTCAGCCCTGATAACCGTTGTCTCATTTATGACAAGCCGGACAAACCGGTAGTATGTTCGAATCTTCGACCATTGGAAGAAATGTGCGGGCAAACTTCTGAAGAAGCGCTTGCGTATCTGGAATTCCTTGAACAGTGTACCTCTCCCTGTCCCCCCTCTCAGAGGGGGATAAAGGGGGCGGAAAAACTTCCCTCGCCTCTTGTGGAGAGGGTCAGGGTGAGGTCTTTTCGTGTCAACGCTAAAAGAATGTGGGTAGGGGCAATTCATGAATTGCCCCTACAGGTTGTAATATAATTGGATTCTCGAACCTTTGGACAGCCATATATTTTGGTCGGGCTTAACCACTACGGGAATAAATGATGCCTGTTTCTGAAAAGCATTTAGAAGAGTTTGTGGCCGGCTGCCGCCGTGTGGCATCGTACGGGTTGGTGCGCAGCAGCAGCGGGAACTTGTCCTGGCGGGTAAACGAGGAATGTATGCTTATTACTGCAACCAAATCGTGGATGGGAGAGCTTACGAGGGATCAGGTTGCAGTTTGCCGGATTTCAGACGGCGCTGTTCTGAATGATAAGAAACCTTCCGCGGAAAATGGTTTCCACTTTGGCATACTCCGTGAGCGTCCCGATGTTAATGTAGTGCTGCACTTCCAGTCATCCTGCGCAACTGCGATTGCCTGTAGTAGTAAGGATTACAAAAATTTCTCTGTCATTCCAGAGATCCCATACTACCTTGGACACATTGCAGTTGTACCGTATCTGAATCCCGGATCGAACGAACTTGCAAGGGAAGTTGTCTTTGCCATGAAGGGACATGATCTGGTAATTTTGAAGAATCATGGACAGGTGACCGTTGGGAAGTGTTTTGACGAGGTGATTCAGAAGGCAACGTTTTTCGAACTGGCGTGTGAAATCATCCTCTATGCAGGAGATAAAATTCAATTCATCTCTCAGGACGGTATTGATTATTTACGCCGGAGGTATTTGAAGTCAGTTTAAATATTTAAATAAGTGGACATTGAATGCTTATCGTTCCGAGCACATTCATTTCGTTCAGTGTAAACTCCGCGAGGAATCCTTGTCCCGTGCGGTTTTGTTGTCATTCCGAACTGAGTGAGGAATCTTAGGATTTCTCAGTCGCGCTGCTCCTTCGAAATGACAAATTTCTTTTTCATTGACTATATGTATTTCAGCGCTCTTTGCTTTGCGGTGAAATATGACTAATCACGATATATGGAATGGAAAGGTTTTGCTATGATCGATTTACTCAGGAAGAGAAGAAGTATACGGGTCTATGAAGACAGGAAAATAGAACCTGAAAAGATTGAGATTCTGAAAGAAGCCTTGGTAAGGTCGCCGTCTTCAAGAGGCATTAACCCCTGGGAATTTATTCTCATAGATGATAAAGAATTGTTGAAGAAATTATCAAAGGCAAAAGAACACGGTTCGGAGTTTTTAGAAGATGCCGCATTGGGAATTGTCGTCTGCGGCGATGAAAAACGGTCGGATGTGTGGGTTGAGGACTGTTCCATAGCATCCATATTGGCGCAGATGTCTGCCCAATCGATAGGTCTGGGAAGCTGCTGGGTTCAGATACGAAACAGGATGCATAACAAAGACATGACCTCAGAGGCATATGTTCAAGGAATCTTAGGCATTCCAAAAAATATGAAAGTAGAATCCATCATCAGTCTCGGTTATCCTGCCGAGAATAAACGGGGCGTTCCAAAAGAAAAGTTGCCGTTTACGAAAATCAGGATGAACGGATAGGGGAATCAACAACTCCCCTCTTGGGAGGGGAAAGGGGTGGGTTAAATGGTTTACTTATATTAAGAAAGTTGTGAAGATTTTTTTAGACCTTTGCAGCCTTGGTCAACATGGATCGTGTTAATCATTTTGCCTCTTTCAAATAAAACACAACAATAGTTCCCTCGGATATACACACTATGAGAGTAACATACAAAACCGATATTGGTAGAAAAAGAACGCATAACGAGGATAGTATGCTGGTTGATGAACCCCTGCGTATTTTCCTCATCGCCGATGGAATGGGTGATGAGGATATTTCAAAGCTTCTTGTCGAATCTCTCTTGAAGTCACACCATACGGTAAGGTCAAAGTCAACGACAGACGTCAATCTCGCGGGTATGGGAACCACTCTCATACAGATGCTGGTTACTGGAAACAATGCCCACATATGCCATGTTGGCGACAGCAGGGCGTATCTTCTCAGAAATGAAATAAAGCGGATTACACAGGATCATACCTCTGAAATGTATTTTGTTAATAATGGAGCGACTGAGGAAGGGTATCTTCCGGTGCATAAGATGCGTGTGCTTACTCAGGCTGTTGGTGGGCAGGCAACGCCACTCCCGGAGGTAAAGCAGGTGAAGCTAAAACCGAAAGATATTCTGCTCCTCTGTTCGGATGGTCTCACCGATATGCTTTCAGACGAACAAATCGAATCGATTATCCAAAGGTATAGAGATAATCTTGCTATGGCGGCAGATCACCTGATAAAAGAGGCAAACGACAAAGGAGGAGTCGATAACATTTCTGTGATACTCATAGAATATGAATAAAGACGCTGGGTTTACATTTAAAAGAGAGTGACAGGTGACGCGTAGCAAGTGACGGGAACATTACTTGATGCTCAGGAATTTCAAAGTTTGAGATTCTTCGGTCGTTTCACTCCCTCAGAATGACAAATGGGGTCATTCTGAGCAAAGCGAAGAATCTAATTTGATGTTTAGGAATTTCAAAGTTTTACCTCCCCCTTAATCCCCTTCACTGAGGGGGGACAACAACTGTCCCCCGCTGGCGGGGGTGAAGGGGGTGGAATTTTGTTGAAAAACGTGTAACTGCAACAAAGTTGCCGAAGGCCTAACTTATTACCTGCCACCTGCCACTCGTCACTGATATGTTATTTCTTTGCCTCAGGCACGACGGTCAGCGTATGGCGGTTGCCACTCCTCAACACTACCACCTCGATAGGCTTACCAATTCTCACGCTATCCAGCGCATATTTGTAGTCGTAAATGTTGGTGATTTTCAGACCGCCGAATTCTACAATGATATCGCCTTGCTTGAACCCTGCTTTATCCGCTGGCCCTTCAGCCTTAACACCGCCTATTTTTATACCCACGACATTCTCGCTCGAAAAATCCGGGACGGTGCCCAGGTATGCCCGTTGTGAGCCGTGCTGTTCGCTGGGTACTGCCTTCCTCTCCACCTTCGCATACACAGGGCGCTCCTGGCTCCTGGCAAGATCGGTAATCATGGATTGAACAAACCTGGCGATTTTTACCATGCCGTCATAATTGAGAGTTTCGGGGTCGTCCGTAGGCCGGTTATAATCATCATGACCGCCGGTAAAGAAATTCAAAATGGGAACTCCTTCCGGGTATAGTGCGGTTACGTCCGTTGGCAGGTATGGGTCATGTTGAAGTACGAGACTGAATCCAGCCGCTACATTACGCTTTTCGATCAGTTTGGTCCAATATTCGGACGAATCCGTTCCTTGAATTATCAATTTATTCTCCCTGAGCCGTCCGACCATATCAAAGTTGATATATGCGGCGATATTTTTCACTGGAACTGTAGGATGTTTGGCAAAATACGACGACCCGATAATCCCCATCTCTTCCCCAGACCAGAGGGAGAAAATAACCCCTCGGCGGAAGGTTTGGGGATTTTCCTTCCGTGCCTTAGCAAGAGACGCTGCTAATTCCATCACAAGCGACACGCCTGAAGCGTTGTCATCGGCGCCATTATGTATCTGGCCTTCCTCACCCTTACGAGCAAGAGAATCAATCTCCCCATGACCGATGTGGTCGTAATGAGCACCCACCATAACATATTCCGGATTTTCCGTATTTTCAGGAGCTGGCAAAAGACCAAGCACGTTGCGGTCCGTCTTTTTCTCCCGCTCGACCGCTGCAGAAATCTTCACCTGGACGTTAGGCAAATCAAAGCTTCCCGCAGCGTCGCGGTCTTCCTTGTCAAGTTTTGATTGAATTGTTGCAAGGTCTTTGCCGGAACCGGCAAAGAGGGCTTCGGCAGTTTTAATACTGATGGAAGCCGCAATGATTCCGGAATCTGCCGCAGCCTTATCGAACGAAAGCGGTATCAATTCGCCTGCATTTGGTGATTTCGGACCGTTAACGACCAATATGGCCTTTGCCCCGCGTTCGCGTGCAAGCAACGCCTTATAGCGCAACCCTGCATAGAGGTTGAGTTCCTGGCGTCTCTTCATGTCTACTTCTTCAGGAAGATAGTTGAGTACAAGCACAATCTTGTCTTTAACATTTAAGCCGGCATATGAATCGTAGCTAACACCGTTATTTCCCGGCACTATCAGTCCGTATCCGGCAAAAATCACCTGTCCTTCCGCTGTTCCATTTGCGGTAAATGACATGGGAGTAAAATCCTTGCTTACCTCGAATTGAGTGGTTTCCTTTTCATTGCCTTCTTTCCCGACTTGGAGTTGATTCTGACTGGAAACTATTTTCACACCGGAAGTAAAAGGAAACTCCTGAAAATAACTTTCATTGTCACCAAGAACTTTCAACCCGATTTCCTTAAAATAAGCGGCAATATAATCGGATGCCATTTGAGTGCCCCTGGAACCGGTCATCCTGCCTTCCAGTTCGTCTGAAGCAATATAGTTCACTTCTGAACGTAAATCGTCAGCGGTGATTTCCGGTGAAAAACGGCCCTCTGTATTCCCTGTCACAGGCTTGGAGAGAGAAGGTTTGCTGGCAGTATCCTGTCCAAGAACCTTCGGGATGTCAGAATCTTTAGCGGACGGAGATGCCTGTCGTGCAGGTGATGCCTTAAGTGCAGCCAAGGCGGCCTCATGGTCCCATTCTGCCAGGAATAGTTGAGAATTCCCATTGGACGTCCTGTTAGAAGTCCAGGAAAGCAGTTTCCCATCAGGTGAAAAAACAGGCAGCCCGTCAAATTTATCTGTAAAGGTTATCTGGACAGGCTCCTTTTCGCCGCGGGCGTCAACGACGAACAATTCACAATTTGCGAACCCGAATTTGTTTGAGTGAAAGATGACGTATTCTCCGGAAGGATGGAAATACGGCGCCCACGACATTGATTTAAAATCGGTCAGCCTGCGCATATCCGATCCGTCTAATCGCATGGTATAGACGTCGGCCAGCATGCCGTTTTCATTAAAATGCCGCCAGATGACACGCTCGCCGTCCGGACTGAAAAAAGGCCCGCCGTCATAACCTTGCCAATTGGTGAGCCTCTTCTGGCCGGAGCCGTCGGCATTCATTATATAAATCTCGCCAAAGTAGGCTGGATCTTTTTCGAATAGCTTGCGTTCTTCCGGCGAAAGTTTGTCGAGCGGATAGGCGTCCCGCAGGGAGCAGAAGACAATTTTAGAGCCGTCAGGCGAATAAGCGCCCTCCGCATCGTATCCGGTTGCGTTCGTTAACTGCTTTAATTTACTTCCGTCTCTTTGTGCCGAGAATATATCGTAGTGTGCATCGTAATCCCAGGTAAAGCGACGTTCTTTTCCGGTGGCACGGAACTCAAATTCTGCCTGCTGTTTTGCCTTTGCTTCCGGGTCGAGGTGGGTCGAAGCAAAGAGTACCTCGTTGGCACCTGGCCTGCAAAATGAGCAGGTAGTCTTGCCCGTTCCGGGCGAAACACGATTGGTGTCGCCTGTCTCAAAATCCAGGAGGTAAATCTGGAAAAAAGGGTTTTCAGGTTCCCGTTCACTCTGAAAGGCCATGACCTTTCCGTCTGCTGAAAAATATCCTTCACCCGCGCGTTTCCCTTCATAGGTCAACTGACGGACGTTTTTCAGAAATTGCGACTCACCTGTTTCTGCACCGTATGATTTCGTTAAATCACTAATTAAGGATATGACCGCAAAGATTACAGTAACTATACTGACGAATTTCATTCGCATCATTGGAGAATCTCCTTTGCTTCTAATTGATGTGCTTGGGTTGTTTAAATGGTTTCATAATACACTGTAGGGGCAATTCATGAATTGCCCCTACAGATTTTATAATCTGTATCAATCAAATGTGAGCTTGGTTTCATTTTACCTGTTGCCCCAACAAAAAGCAAATAACTGGATAAACAATGCAAACAACAAAAATACTTATTCGTCGATATTAAGGAATCTAAGCAAGTAAGAGAATCTTTCCAGAAAAATTATTGACAAGTATTGTTAAAGAATGTAGTTTCAGCAATAATATCCAAATGAAGATATCCGAAATACTTTGAAAACGTATACATTTAGAATTACATTCGTAACGTAAGATATAAGCGATTTACATGTAATTTAGCTATACTATAAGGAACAAAAGGAGGTCGGAAATGGAGACACAACGGTTGTTAGATAGAATTACTGTTAACCCGGATGTAATGGTTGGTAAACCAACTATTAGAGGTTTAAGGATTACAGTCGAACAAATTTTAAAATCTCTGGCTGCAGGAATTACAACTCAGGAGTTGCTGGAGGACTATCCAGAATTGGAACTAGAAGATATTCAGGCTGTTTTACTTTATGCTGCTGAACTGGTAAGTGAAGAGCAGGTTTTTAAAGTTGGTACAGGTGCTTAAGGGTGGAGATTAGGAATTTACGATTGTTAATAGATGTAGGGGTTGGTAAAAAGGTAGAACGATGGCTTCACAGTCGGAGATATGACATTAAATGTGTAAGAGATATAGATGCCAGAATGCCAGATAAGGAAATACTTAAGATAGCAGTTTCCGATAAGCGAATTGTTATTACAATGGATAAGGATTTTGGAGAATTGGTCTATAATTCTGGCTTACCTCATGGAGGGGTTTTATTGCTAAGACTTGAAGATGCAAAAGCTGATGAGAAAATAAAGGTATTGGAAAGGATATTAGAGAAATACCCGGATAAGCTTTCAGATAGATTTTGTGTATTCAAAGACGGGAAATTGCGTAGTAGAAAATAAAAAGATTTAGAGAAGATATACTGTTAAGGGAATTAAGCTTTGAGACAAAGGAAATAACAAAGACTATTTTTATCAAAAACAAAACTTCGGCGAGTAAGAATTAATAATAAATGAATGCCCATTTTATAGTTAAATATTGAAAATCCTCTCGGAGAAAATTTTGTTTAATTCGGATATAGTACCCCAAACTGTTCTTACTGTAATTTCAGGGGTTTTTGCCGAAATAGAGAATCTAACCGACGCGCTTAAGCCGATGGATGTTGCTGTTTCTCCACGACTACTTCGTTGGTTATAAAAGCTTTCAATTCACAATATTTTGTATTTCCAATGGTACAATGCAAACCTCCCTTATAGAAAAATTCGTTGAAAAAATAACACGTGGCAGAAAAGAACGTCCTGATCGTTTTTACGAGATATTTTCAGCGCGGGGATTTTTGCTGGATTTAGACGGTAGTTTCGGGAAAGTACGGCTAAGTGAAGATTCACATGCCGATGATGGCGAATTCCTGGAAATGCTCCAAAACATTGATTACAAAAAAATGTGTAACAAACCGCATCAGGATTCGATTGCCAGGCAAAGCAATAAAGATACTATCCCGCCCTGCCATCCATACTTTAAAAATATTAACACGCAACTCTATGATATAGATAATAGTCAGTATCTGACTGAACTATTCACGCAAGAAATCCCTGTGGACATCTTACGGCTGAATTGGGAACGGGACCGGTTTGGCAAGTACGATCAATTTAAGGAGTGTGAAGACATCCCAAAAATACGAGTGTATGACCTGGAACCCTTTATCGCACGCCTGGTGAAATCAATATCTTCTATTGGAATATCAACGTGGTCGTCGTGCGAAGGGCACTGGGGCGAACCTGCATATATAGTCTTTGACGGAAAGTACCACCGTCTCTGGTTTCAGGCGATATTCAATAAGTTTATCAGAAAGAAGGTGGATCTGCTGTGCGAATGGGAATGGCTGGGCTGGGATGAACGTTGTTCTATAAGGAGTTCGCATGGGGATTGCCTTGAATTGTACCTGGAAATCCAGGCTGTAGCCAGATTGATTTATGATTACAGAGATTTTTTGAGAAATAGCAAAAAACAGGTAAGCTCCTTGCTTACGGATAAACACAGGAACATGAACAAAAAAGAGTTACTCAATGTCTTCGAGGGCTATTTTAATATTCATGTTCAAGGAATTTCAATGTTAGGTCAGAAGGGCCGTCAGTATATAGCAGGGGGCGAAGATACCTGATAAAATATATTAAAATAATTGGCCCTGAAAGGGTGAAAGAAATTCTTGCTTGCAAAATGTCAGCAAATACTCACAGGTTTTCCATCAAACCCGTTCTTCAATCTTTGAATGACGTCATCTACAAAGCCTTTTTCAAGCCATTGGGTCAGGTTCATGCGCTGGTATATTTTGAGGGTTTTTGAGGGATAGTTCATCCTGTCAATAATAATGCTGTCAGTATAGGGGCTTATCTTCTCCGAAAGCGACTCAGGATTCATTGGCAGCGCCGGACCTATAAAGGCATAGGTTTTTAGTCCTTTATCATGGAGCGCTTTCAGGGTACGCATCCTTGCCATGATTGACGGGGCGTTTGGCTCAAATACTCTGCTTATCTTTTCGTCATTAGTTGTAATGGTAATGCCCACCTCTACGTCCTTAAATTTCTTAATAATGTCCGTATCTCTCAGGACAAGGGGGGATTTGGTGAGTATGTCAACCGGGAACTGGTATTGTAAAAGGGCTTCGAGGCATTGCCGTGTAAGTTTGTATTTTGACTCGATTTGCTGGTAGGCATCCGTTACTGAACTGATTAAGACTCTGCCCCTTTTTGCCTTTTTTAGCTGTCTCTGGAGAATTTCAGGGGCATTGGTCTTGACGTCCACGAAGCTTCCCCATGCCTCGGCATGGCCGGTGTATCGTTTCATGAACGTTGCATAACAGTATCGACAGCCGTGAGAGCAGCCTATATAGGGATTGATACAGTAATCGATACCGGGGATGCCCGATTTGGTGAGGACTGATTTCACCTGTATTTCTCGGATGATTAAACCCATAACGCAATTTTAGCATAACCAGTAGGACAGTGCCTATATTTTTCTTAAAATAGAATTGCAGATATGGTATTATATTTACCTACAATATGCCAAAATGCAAGGGGCGTAATACCATTTCCTTTATAACAAGAGGAACGATTCATTGAAATTCACGGGAATCTCATGGAAATCTATTGTCTTACCTGCGGCAAGGAATACAAAGCCCCAAATATCCCCGAAGGAATGCCGCCTCATTGTTCATGCGGCGGTATTCTTAAACCAAACACCGTTTTGTTCGGTGAGGAGTTGCCGGTAGAGGTATTCATGAAGGCACAAGAAGCGGCAGCAACGTGCAGGGTCATGCTCCTCGTCGGCGCATCCGCTATCGTCCACCCTGCGGCGTCTTTGCCTTATCTGGCAAAACAACATGGGGCAAAGATTATTGAAATCAATATTGAGAAGGCATTTCCCGATGCTGATTATTTCATTACAGAAAAGGCAGGAACAGCCCTTCCCCGGATTGTTGCAGAAATAAGAAGTGTGAAAACTAATTAATCAGAAATTACTATACGATTAATTTAGCCATGAATAAGTATCTCATGCAAGTCTTAGACAGATTATATTTCCGGATTTATCCCGGTAAAATTCAAGCGCCTCAAAAGCCCGATTCGTATGATTTCAGTCCCATAACCAGAAAAGACTACTTAGAAAATCCCGAATTGTTTTATAGCAAACCCGATAAGATGCCCGATTTTACTCTGACCGGAGTTGTAAATACTGATGGTGTAGAGGTCGTTGATGTTAAATTCCCAAGCCCAGTCCAGACAAAATATGCTGAAAATAACATGGTTCACGGACTTTATTTCAAGGCTGCTGGAAAACGAGATTTTGCAACTGTAATCCTTCTTCACGGATGGGGGAGAAGTAATCTCTGGAAAGAGAAGAAAATTGCCATAGGATTGGCCAGAAACAATATTAATTGCTTTATTCTCAAACTTCCTTTCCACTTCGAAAGAACACCTGAAGGCACATGGAGCGGCGAGTATTCCATCACGGGCGATATTCCCAGGACGGTCGAGGGGACACGTCAGCTTGTCATAGAAGTCAGAACGGTTTCATCCTGGTTGAAAAAACAGGTAGAGAAAGTTGCTATATCGGGTATCAGCCTGGGCGGGATGATGGCGCATCTGGCAATGTCGGTAGAAACATTTGATGCAGGAATTACTATTTTAGCAGGGGGCAACAGCGCGGGCGTTATCTGGGAAGGAATAGCAACGAAGGGTGTAAAAGACGACATAATAAAGGCGGGCATTACCCGTGAGCAGACGAGCCACATATACCGGGTCATTGATCCTTGCGTCCTGGCAAAACACAATAAAACAAAGAACCTGTTAATGATAAATGGACTTTATGACGAGGTCATGCCGAGGAGATTTACCATGGAATTGTGGGAGGCGCTGGGAAAGCCGAAGATAAAGTGGTATCCCTGCGCGCATGTAACCTCGGTGTTGTTTGTAAAAAGTATTGTAAGGGATATGATCCGGTTCATTCACGGAAATGCTGGGTTCAATCCCGTATGAGCGAACTTTTACTACGATGGGTTGAATGTAAACATAGAGACATCTGAGACACAGAGAAGGGAATTTTATTTATATTTTTAATAACCTCTAACCTTTTGAAAGGAGACATGGTATGCAGCATGAACATCATGACCTTATCCACGAATTTCCTGAGTATCGTGAACAAATCCATAATCTCAAAACGACCAATGAACAATTTCGCGAGCTTTTCGATGCATATCATAAAATCGATCGGGAGGTTTATCGGGTAGAAAATAATATTGAACCCAGGGCAGCTGTAGCATTAGAAGAACTTAAAAAGCGGAGACTTGCTATAAAAGATGAGCTTTTCAGAATCCTAAGGCAGAACAAGCCTTAGATGAACGAATAGAAATAAAAAGGTCTGGAGTCTCAAAGAGAATAGGAACCCGCTGGAATTGGTTAATCTGTCTGATCGTATTCCGGCAGAGGAGTAAATCCTGGTCAAAATTTCAGCCTGCGGGACTTCTCATACCGAACTGGACGAAATCGAGGGAAGGACGCCCCCGACGAGATTTCCCGTTATTCCAGGACATCAGGTTGTTGGGATGATCGAAATATTTTTTTATACGCAGTTTTTAACAAAGTAATGTTTAAAGTGAAAAGAGAGATAATTTATGAACTATTTAGAAGCATTGGTACTTGCCATCATCGAAGGAATCACTGAATTTTTGCCTGTTTCATCTACCGGCCATATGGTAATAGCATCTGCGTTTATGGGTATCAGCGAAAATGCCCTGACAAAGAATTTTGAGATCGTCATACAGTTAGGTGCTATTTTATCGGTGGTAGTGCTTTACTGGCGCAAATTCTTTACCTCTTTCAGATTTTATCTGAAATTAGCCTTTGCATTCCTGCCGGCTGCTGTTGTAGGAGCTTTATTGGGTAATTACATTGATATTTTATTAGAGAGTATATGGGTAGTGATTGCTACGCTTTTTCTTGGCGGGATTGTCCTGATTTTCGTAGACCGATGGTTTAAACATGCCGAGGGGACGGAAGAGCAGGAAATATCATGGTTCCAGGGTTTTAAAATCGGTTGCTTTCAGTGTATTGCAATGATACCGGGAGTATCACGTGCGGCAGCCACCATCATCGGAGGAATGACTGTAGGGCTTAACAGGAAAACATCCGCCGAATTTTCATTTTTTCTCGCCGTTCCCACCATGCTGGGCGCCAGCGCCAAGAAAATGATGGATTCTTATAAGACAATCCAACACCATGATATAGCCATCCTGCTTTTAGGGAGTTTCGTGGCATTTGTCGTCGCAATGTTTGCTATCAGGGCTTTTATCGGTTTCCTGAAAAAATACGGTTTTAAATGGTTTGGATATTATCGTATTGTAGTAGGCGTGGTATTAGCCATTATTGCATTTCTGATGAAAATACAAATGTAAAAAACAACAGCAGCGAAGCTAGCCGGAGCGATAACAAAATCAAAGATAAAAACTGTGTAAAAAATATGCCTCAATTTATAAAATTCTATTGCATTTTATTTGGAAATTTGTTTCACTAAGCAAACATTTTTTTTTAATCCATTTGTACAGTTAAAATCGTTTGAGGGAGCCAATCAATTATGATGATACCGAGGTTGGTATTCTTTACCAAG
>JACPHJ010000101.1 GCA_016188675.1 Planctomycetota bacterium | reverse complement strand
GAGGCTGAGTGCCTATTGCTGATTCGCAGGCTGATAAGCTTTTTGCCTTTAAATAATATGGAAAATCCTCAAGTAGTTAAGCCCACGGACGACCCTGATAGGGGAGAGGTCAGGCTTAATAATATTATTCCGGAGGATATCAGGAAACCATAAGATATAAAAGAGGTTATTGGGGCAGTGGTGGATGGCGGCGATTTCCTTGAAGTTCATGCAGGCTTTGCAAAAAATATCGTTGTAGGGTTTGCAAGGCTCGATGGTCAGCCTGTTGGTATAGTAGCCAATCAGCCAATGGTGCTTGCTGGCAGTCTCGATATAACAGCCTCAATAAAGGGCGCAAGGTTTGTTAGGTTCTGTGACGCATTTAATATCCCACTCATCACCTTTGTTGACGTTCCTGGTTTTCTACCCGGAACTGCTCAGGAACATGGGGGCATTATTGTACATGGCTCAAAACTCCTTTACGCCTTTTGCGAGGCAACCGTTCCGAGGATTACTGTAATCACACGGAAGGCATACGGTGGCGCTTACGATGTCATGAGTAGTAAACACGGTGGAGCCGATATAAATTATGCCTGGCCCACTGCGGAACTTGCCGTGATGGGACCCGAGGGAGCGGTTGAGGTTATATTCAGAAAAGAAATCCAGGATGCTAAAGACCCGGAAAAGGTACTTGCCCAGAAGGTGCAGGACTACAGGGAAAAATTTGCAAACCCCTACATTGCGGCGGAACGGGGCTTTATTGATGAGGTAATCGAAGCTGCTGAGACACGTCCCAAACTTATTAAAGCTTTAAGACTGTTAAGGAATAAGCGCTCTACGATGCCGCCAAAGAAGCATAGCAATATTCCATTGTAATGCCACAGACTTTGGTAGCCGCAGGCTTTAGCCTGCGTATAACACACGCAACCTAAAGGTTGCGGCTACTCGAAGCAGGAAGGTTATAATTCTACTATGAAATTCAAAAAGGTATTGATAGCCAATCGTGGTGAGATTGCTTTGAGGATTATTCGAACCTGCAGGGAAATGGGTCTGAGGACGGTTAAGGTATTGATAGCCAATCGTGGTGAGATTGCTTTGAGGATTATTCGAACCTGCAGGGAAATGGGTCTGAGGACGGTTGCTGTTTTTGCCGATGTTGATAAATATTCTCTTCATGTAAAATTTGCTGATGAGGCATACTCATTGGGTCTGCCGCAACCATCAGAGAGTTACCTCAATATCCAGAAAATCCTCAGTATTGCCAAAAAGGCAAAGGTTCAAGCCATTCATCCAGGGTACGGATTCCTTGCGGAGAATTCACACTTTGCCAAGGCATGTGAAAATGGGGGAACTATCTTTATTGGTCCAACAAGTGAAAACCTCCGTATGTTAGGCGATAAACTTGAGGCGCGTCGTAATGTACAAGACGCTGGCATTCCAGTTATCCCCGGCACTCTTGAGGAAATCAACAACGAGAAAGACCTATTAAAAACTGCGAATAAAATTGGTTACCCCGTTGTAATAAAGGCAGTTGATGGCGGAGGCGGTAAAGGGATAAGGATAATCTCTTCTCAAAAAGAAATCCCTTCTGCCCTTCGTCTGGCAAAAGAGGAAGCTGCATCTGCATTTGGCTCCTCCAGAATGTATCTTGAAAAATATATTGAAGGCGCAAGGCACATCGAGTTTCAGATTCTTGCGGACAGTTTCGGCAATGTCGTTCATCTCGGCGAACGTGAATGCTCTATACAAAGGCGTTTTCAGAAGCTTATTGAGGAAACACCGTCTCCTGCCCTCACAGATGTCTTGCGCAAAAAGATGGCTAATGCCGTCGTAAAAGTGGCGCAAACGGTGAAATACCGAAATGCAGGCACTGTGGAGTTTCTACTAAGCCCTGATGGGCAATTCTATTTTCTGGAAGTAAATACGCGATTACAGGTAGAACATCCCGTTACAGAAATGGTCACCGGGATAGACATTGTTAAGGAGCAGCTAAAGATTGCAATGGGTGAAAAACTCTCTTTTTCACAGAAGGGTGGCATGGACAAACTTGTTTGTCCGTGCAACGTGGGTACATCAATCGAATGTCGTATATATGCAGAGGACCCGTATAATGGGTTT
>JACPHJ010000009.1 GCA_016188675.1 Planctomycetota bacterium | reverse complement strand
CTGCGATTTTATTTTTTCCTCCAACATTCACGCTCAGGATGTATAAAATTGAAGCCTCAACTCCGAATGAACCTGACCTGTAAATAATATTACCGTTGGGCGAGTGGTGGAATGGCAGACACGAAGGACTTAAAATCCTTTGACCGTAAAAGGTTGTGTGGGTTCGACTCCCACCTCGCCCATTTAAACGGTGTAATATAGCGCAATCCAGTTCCATTGTTAAATAATAATGCACGGACACAATCATTATGATTGAGGAACTTATTCAATGTATGGTTTGTTAATACAAAAGTTGATTCATGTATTTCTTGTTTATTAAGGAGTAGTTATGCTGAAAAGATTTTCTGTTTACATTATTTGTTCAAGTTTGTTTGTATTGTCTATTTTGGGCTGCGGGAAAAATGAACTGAGTAACCCCCAGGTAAGCAGTCAGTCAGGCGAACAGGATTTCGCAAAAATACACAAAGATGTCAACTTTGGCAAAGAAGACAAAGAAAAAATGCACGGGTTGGGAATGGAAACGGAAGGTGGTGGACATGGTATGGGTGTTCATGGCAAGAAAGAGAAACCCGACCCCAACAAGGTTATTGCAACGGTTAACAGCGAAAAAATCCTCCGTAAGGATTTAGATAAAATCCTGGATCGGTTTAAAAATCAAGTAAATCCTGCCGCATTACCTTCCCTGGAACAGCAGATCACAGAGCAGCTTGTCACACAAAGCGTTTTAAGGCAATTTGTAGTGGAAAAAAAGTTAACTACTCCCGAAGAAGTAGTAGACAAAGAAATTGCTAAAATGCGGGATAATATCAAGAAAAATCCGGCAACCAAAGATAAAACATTGGAACAGTTTTTGGAAATTCAGGGCAGCAACATAGACGAGCTAAAAACTGCGATCAGCATGTCGGCAGCAATCGAAAGTTACATATCCAAAGATGTTGACGATAAAAAACAGGAAGAGTATTTTATGAAGAATATCAGTAATTTTAACGGTGAAACCGTTACGGCAAGCCACATACTGGTTGATACCAAGGGAACGAAGTCTCAGGAGGAATTGGACAAGGCAAGGGCAAAGATTGAGTCTGTTAAAAAAGAAATTGACGAAGGGGCCGACTTTGCAGAGTGTGCAAAGAAATATTCCGACTGCCCGACCGGGAAAACCGGCGGGGAACTTGGCGCATTTCCCAGGCACGGCGCCATGGTGGAGGCCTTTGCTAAGGCCGCATTTGATACCGAAGTTGGTAAAGTCAGCGAACCCGTCAAGACAGAATTTGGATATCACCTGATAAAGGTTACTGCCCATACCCCGGCCAAAGACGTGAGTTTCAGCGAGGTGAAAGATAAGGTGCGGGAAGTTTTGATCGGCGTCGAAATGAATAACCTCGTTAATGACCTGAAAGAAAAAGCAAAGATTGAGATTACCTTACAATAATGGATACTGCTCAATCTCTCAATCAAATATCCATCGTTTTATATTGGATTTGCTTAGGCGCTTATTCTGTTTATTGGCTCTTTGGGTTTACGCAATGGAAACTGCGATTCCCTGTTTTATTAGGAATCGTGCTTCTCCATATGGCAACAATTGCGATACGCGGCATATCTATAGAGTATTTTCCTTTAACTAATAAATTCGAATCATTTAATGCCTTTGCCGCGGCTACGTTTATCGTACTGCTCATTTATCTGAAGACGGAAAGCCATATCTACCGCATGTCCTTTTTTGGAGTTGGATACGCCTTTCTTGTTGCCGCCATACTCTTCCCCAAAGGTTTAAGTTATGCCCCGCCCCTGATGCTTACCATATGGTATATATTGCATGTACCGCTATCTTTCTTTTGTTACGCATTGTGGGTCAGTGCAACGGCTGCTGCCGTTGCACGGTATTTCACACCAAGCGAAAAGAAGCAGTATGACCAGATTATCGACTCCGGATTTCAATACGGCCTTATCGTCTTTTCAATTTCGATGATCTTCGGGGGATTGTGGGGATATGTTGCCTGGGGTTCATATTTTCTCTGGGATGCTAAGGTCGTCTGGTCTGTCATTATTTGGTTTTTCTATGCCACCTGTTTACACCTGGATTACTGGCAGGAAGCCAAACGATTCAAACCGCCGATGGCTATCGTTGGATTTGTAATCCTGATAATGACGTATGTAGGCACAAGTTTCCTGATTGGCAGTTCTCATAGTTTCAGATAATGAAAAAGATATACGATATATTTAAATCACAAAAACTGGGCATCCTGGTTGGGTTCACGGTAACGGGCTTGCTCATCATCGGCAGCCTTATTATGAATTACCAGCCTCAACAATATACGGGGCTTTCAGGCGAGGATATTTCCTTCTTTTTCACCCACAAGAAACCAATCCATACATGGTTTTATCTTCTCTTTATCGCCTGCGTTATTTATGGTGTAAACGCATTCCTGTGCACCCTCGACTCTATTATCAGAAAGGCAAAAGTCGGTGTAAAAAAGATTCCTCTGTACGGGGCTTCTGTTGTGCATATTGGGTTTGTAATCACCCTGGTTGCGCATCTCATTGGCGGACTCTATTCCTTTACAGAACCGCCTGTATCGGTGGCGGACGAATGGACAGATCTCGGCGGCGTTGAAATGAAGGTCACAGACCTCAAGACTAGTTCATATCCGAATGGAATGCCTAAAATAATAGAAGCATTCGTAACCGTCAGAAAAGACGGATTTGAATTCTCAGACACCCTTGGCTACAACAACCCCGTTCTTTTGCAGCACGGAGCCCTGGAGATACTTATGCGGGATTATGGATGGATTGCATCAGGCGTGGTTCTTAAAGTTGACGACCGTGTTTGTACCATGCACGTGAACGATACCTTTACCGCAAATGGTACGCAGGTACGAGTTGCTGATTTGTACATGCCTCCGCAATATCGCTATCCTGTGGTAAAACTTACCGCAATGACACAAAACAATGAAACACAACAGACCTTTTTACCTATCGGGGAAAATAACGCAAAAGAACTTTACGGGTCAAAGATTATTTTTGCAGATATTAATTCTGTAGCAGGCGTCCTCGCCAGCGTTAAAAATAACCCCAGCATCCCGCTTACCTTCGTGACGATATTCTTCTTTTCTGCCGGCATGATCCTTGTAATTCTCAGGGTTGTTGGCAGGACGGTCAGTTAAAAAAACAAATTATTTTCACCTTCCATTTTCCATCTCATTTTTACTTCTTCCATCAGATGTGTTAACCGATCTACCGATAGATCATGTGAGTTCGCAAAACTAATATTTTCAAGCATATTCTCCGCGTAGGAATCCGGCAGTGCATCATATTGTTTGCTCATTACATTTGCAAATTTAACGATATGTATCATTTCCTGTGATTCTGTACATACCTCCCTGATATCATCTGCTTTGTGGTGGTAGCGTATCACATCAACAATCTTTGGAGGGAACCCCCACTTTTCAGTTATCAATGCCCCGACCTCCGCATGATTAAAATCCAAAATAATCTGTTCTGCCTCATCGCAGGTTACGCGGTCTTTCTCGATCTTTTGTTGAATCAGAGAAGGAATTTCCGGATAAACGCTTACAATAAACGCCTTTCCAATATCATGCACCAGTCCGCTCACTAAGGCATCTTCTAACATGTCACATCGCAGTTCTTTCGCCAAAACCGTAGAAGTGATAGACACCTTTACTGCATGTTCCCATAAGGAATGGTCATCTACGTCTGCCGTAGTCAATACATGTTTCACGGCTTGAGCTATAACGAAAGATTTAATGCCCCGCAGTCCCAGGGTTACAACAGCATCAGTTAAATACTCCGCTTTTTTTAATCGGCCGTAAAAAGAGGAATTGGCGACTTTAAATATCCTTGCAACCAAACCCTGATCTTTTTCAATCACAGCAACAATTTCATGTACTGTCACATCCTGGGCAGAGATCATTTCCATAAGTTTTAAGACTATCGTTGGCATATAAGAAAGATTCTCTGCCTTTTCTACGACTTCTTCTATTTTATATTGTGTTGCCTGCATAGCTTGATGTCCAGGATTTAAAGTTAATGGCAGTGACAACCCCCTCAGTCCCCCTTTGTTAAGGGGGATTAATGGGGGTTGTCATTGTCTAATTTGACTGCGCCACATTACATGCAACGGGATATTCCTCACGTACTGGAATTTCTTCCTTATAGGCCGATGAAACATATCTGTTAGAATTGTATCTTGAATAGGCATAGGCATTCCCGCAAGTTAATAAGCTCATCTTTTCAAGATATTTTATCACGGTTGTGACTACTGTCGCATGGCTCCAGGTTAATGGGGAAACCGAAACAGGCTCGTTGGTATAGGGATTTATTTGTTCTGCTAATATGCCGGAGGGTAGGGAGTGATCAACCACCCATTCTAATATGGATAATGCCTTCTTTAAGTCATTTTCATTCTGCGCCCTTGCAATCTCATATTCCGCTAACCACATGGTACAGATAAACCAGGGATTTCCCGGGACGTTATTTGTGTCGCCGCTTACTCTGTGGTAGTAGTCACCAACGTATCTCGCTATTCCTCCCACATGCGTTTTTACCCATAAGACGTCTTTTACCGCCTGCATGGTAGACTGCACGAAGGGATCGTTGGGTGAAAATACTCCAAAAGCAAACAATCCGTATAAACTTGCATCTATGTTCATATCGAGTTCGTAGCCTGCCCCTTTCTTTTTACCCATCCGGGCAAATCTGTTTTCCGCCTTGTTGTAAAAGTATTTAACCAGGGCGCTTTTCATCTCGTTTGCTATGCTGAGATACTTTTTCGCACGCTCGTGCTCGCCAAAGGCGCTTGCAAAACGCCCTGCATACTTTATTCCGGCGATTACTGCTGCAACAGTAAAGGTGTGAACACCATGCCGCTCTTCCCACAAATCATAAGAAGGTAACGGGAGTTTTGTTTCCTTATCAATGAATTTTGTCATAAATTCTGCCGCCCTGATAATGAGTCCCCGATAGAGAGGCTGAACGAACTCAATATCTCTGTACTTATCAAAATGCTTCCACAACGCCCATATAACCAAGGCGGTTTCGTCTTCCTGGATGGGTAATTCCAGTTTGTCTCCCTTTATCCACGGATGCCATGAACTGGCAACGGATTTATCCGGGTTGTATTTATGCAGGAGATAACCCTTTTCAGACAATACCTCGGCACAAAACGTAAAGAACCTTTTTGTTATATCGGAATATCCGACCTTGTTCAGTGCATATGCCACCAGCGCGCCGTCCCTGGGCCACATATACGAATAGGTATCTTTGCCAAACTGAACGATATCGGAATCGTTTGCTGCAATAACTGCGCCCTCATTGTCAATCTGTGTTCGTAATACCAAAAGACTTGTTTTAAACAGTTTCACTATCTTGTCGGGCAGTCCGTCAAAGTTGATGTCTTCCTTATTAACCCACAGCTTCCAATAATTTGCCGTCCGCCGCATGAGTTCTTCCGGCGTCTTCCACCATACCGTTGTATTGAGCTTTGCCACTTCTTCGTAAGTCATTCCGGCTGCAATCCAATAATACACGGTACATTCCTCGTGCGCCTTTAATGGAATGTGAATTCCAATCGTGGAATCAACAGATCCCTGGGAAATAGGATGCCTGCCCAGTACGCCGTCTTCTGCATCCCGCCATGTCCCTTCTGCGCCGTGTAATTCCTTAATCCCCGTCGCAAAATAATCCACACCGCTCTTGATGGTGTCTCCATGGTTGATTAAGAAATACCGTTTCCCCTTGTAGTGAATAATGGATTTTGTCGCCGGGTCGTAATAAGCAGTATCTCCTACTACCGATTCTGAAATATGGAAATCGTGATTTAAGAAGAGTCTTACATCCCTCTCTCTATTCCAAAGATTTTTTACGGTTATTTGTTTAATATATACATTCAAATAGAAATCCACCGTATCGTGCATCTGCATGGCAATCCCCAGCGACTTATTCTCTGCCTTTACGTCCGTCACAAGGGTATCTTCCTGATACTGTAACTGCTTTTCCCATTCATTTCCCATCCAACTAAAACACCCGTCTGCCCAAACCCCAAACCTAAACGGGTGCCCTTCGGTATGATTTTCCATACCGATATTGGGAAAATAGATATCGCGAATGCAATAGTCTTTATCGAAAGTAATTAATAGTGACCCATTTCCGATGGGTATATCACGGGGCATACACCTTCTCCTCTGCGCATAGGTCGAATTTATTATAAAATGACAAATCTCTATATTATAATAATCGGAAGATATTCGATTTGCTTTAAGAGAAAATATTTTTTAACATCTCGATGAAGGCCTCAATGCGTGTCTTCATGGCCCCATCTAAGCGTCCTGGGCGGTCACAGTCCAGGGTAAGAATTGGTAAGTTGATGTGTTTTCTGATAATGCTGTCGTGGATATGCCGGTGACAAAAACTCTGGACATAATGGATGAGACCCTTGATGTTCCGCTGTTTTATACCTTGCTGAATGTCTTCTAAGCGGGAAAAGATATCGTAGGGGTAAGTATATTGACTATACTGCTCAACCAGCGTCTTTGTAGAATATGGCATACAGAACTGCCTTTGAATCTCGTTGAATACGACATGAGCGCCAATGGAAGAAAGAAATGCGTAAAGGTCTTCGCATATAGGTGGTATACCGACGACGCCAATCCGAAGGTCGTATTTTATGGGTTCACGGTTTTTAGCCAATTTTAAAAACCTTACTGCGCGTTCTTCGAATACGGTATAATCCCCCATCAGATCGCTGGTGGATACCGTCCAGATGTGGTTTTCCTCTCCTGTTACCGTATTTTCCACCCATGTGAGTCTGTCAATTTCATGCACCTTTGCCCGAACTGCATCAAGCCGCTTCTTCATCTCCTCTGCCTTCGAATAGTCCACTCCCAGACTACCTGCAAGTCTCGCTAATTGATCATGCAGAAATTCCTTGTCAGTTTTAGAGTGTGGATAGGCAAATGGGATGGTTTCGATGCCCTCTGACTGGAAAATCTCCATCAATGCCTGATTATTACTGCAATCCCCCTGAATAACACTGATAACCTTTTTGATGTGGTATTTCCTGACAGCCGAATATATGCCCTTGATCCAGGCGCAGGTATTTCTTGGGAGACCGGCCGATTCGGCGTCTTCAACCATTTTGTAAGCAGAGGTGTCGCAGACAAAGATATTATTCAGGTCTATCGGTATGTACCCCGCGGCGAATACAATCTCAATGGGAATAGTTGACGTAATCCCAATAATCCTATCCACCGGTAGGTCTTCCATGATGGGAAGCGTAGGGAGCAGATGATCGTTGAATTTTAGAGTCATGTAGTCAAATCTTCACTAACAAAAATAAAGACGCGGGTAATGATTAGCTTGCGAAGAAGGGAGAAGGAATGTTAATTAGTTGCAGCCAATCCGCACTATATATTATATGCCCACTCCAATTACCTCAAACGATTCTTTCTTTGCCGCAGAAGCCAGTTTATTGTCCGCAGTAATAAGAGGAAAGGAAACTTCTGTTTCCTTTCTTAGAAGGATAGAAGAAGCTAAATGAATAGCATCCAATGTTTTGATAGTAGTTCTAAATACCAGATTTTGCGCCTCTTTGACGACATCATCACCGACTTCAATCATTCCGGCTTTCTAAAATAACCTCTGTAAGAGATTTACCAGATAGCTTAATCTTTTTATGGGCAGGGATATTTCCCTCCTTTTGAGGAAGACGGACAAGGCCTTTCATGGCGGCCGATTCCAGTTTTTCCTGAACCCCTTCCCCTTCGGGTATTGGCTTGAGCAAGGCCACCGGTTTACCCCTTTCAGTAACTAAAATCTCTTCTCCTCGTTTAACCCTCTTCAGATACTGAGTAAAATTATCCCTTATTTCCTTGATACCCTTCTTTAACATTTAGGCATTACCTCCTTAATATAGTGGTCACAATGACGATTTTAATATTAGTTACACTGAAGTTCAAGGAAAACTATACCCATTGCTGGATTTGTCCGCGTATATCCGCGTCCCGATTTACCAATGCAGATACCTTTCTGATTGACTTATAAATATAAGTGATATAAGATTGTTGTCTGATATTTTGCGCAACCGTGACGGTTACGCTGCCAGTTGAAATTCTTAAACGTCAGGATAAACGGTTAAGTCAGAGTCTATGAGAAACGTGGAAATAATAAACAAAAAACCTGCAACAGATGGCCTCTTAGATTATGAAAGAATTTACAAGGAATTTTCGTGGGAAGCCGCTAAAAAGGATTTCTGTACAACGAACAATAAGGTAAACATCGCCTATGAGGCTATTGATAAGCATGCCCAGTCATGGCGAAAGAATAAGGTCGCTTTGTATTGGGAAGGCGCTGATGGTACCTGCCAGAAATACACATTTCTGGAGATGAAGAAACTTTCCGACAGGTGCGCCAATATGCTGCGGAAATTAGGGGTGAAAAAGGGAGACCGTGTATTTATATTCCTGCCCCGTTTGCCTGAGCTTTATATCAGCATGATAGCCATTGCAAAGCTGGGCGCCATAGCAGGACCTATGTTTTCTGCCTTTGGGCCTGATGCCGTGCGAGACCGCTTGCAGAACAGCGAGGCGAAGGTATTAATTACCACACCGGAACTAAAAGAACGTGTCGAAACGGTATTATTTGAATTGCCAAAGTTAGAACATATCGTGTTAGTCAATAACAAAGAAGACTATGAGTTGGAAGAGTCTGATGTTTGTTACAATACGTTGATGAAAGACGCCACGGAAAAGTTTGAAATGGAATGGATGGAATGGGAAGCCCCCTTATATATCCTGTATACTTCAGGCACTACTGGCAAGCCAAAAGGTATTACCCACGTCCACAATGACATGATTTCGCATTATATTACCACCAAATGGGCGCTGGACCTGAGAGACGACGATGTTTACTGGTGCACCGCTGATCCCGGCTGGGTAACAGGAACGGTGTATGGGGTGTGGGGGCCGTGGCTGACCGGCGTCTCTTCTTATATCTTTGACGGCCG
>JACPHJ010000102.1 GCA_016188675.1 Planctomycetota bacterium | reverse complement strand
GGGCTGCCTATGGCAGCAACTTTTTATATATACACGGCAAATGCCGTTAAAACAACCCCCTTTATTAAGGGGGATTTCCTCAAGCCCCCCTTAACAAAGGGGGAAGAAGGGGGTTGTTACTCCCCGCTATCTGTCATTCGTTTTCTATATCATCATCCGTTGCTTCGGTATCTTCGCCTTCATCTTCGTCTGATTCACCATCACTACTCATAACATTGTCCAATCCATCGGTATCCATCTCTTCCGTTAATTTATCAGATTCTTTCGATTTATCAATATCTTTTTTGATTTCCTCTTCATCAGGAGTTTCTTCATTCCTTGCATAACGAACCACCTGTTCCATCTCTTCATTTATTTTGTAATAGGCCATCGCGCCCAAAGACTCCACATGCAGCACAGCCACCATATTATCGCAAACAAACCCCAGTTTATCCTCCATGGCGGTTCCATTTGGATAAAATGTAAAAATCCTTGTTTGTTCATCCTTCGCTTCAAATTTATCGGTAAAAACCTCTATTTCATGGGGCATAATGAATATCCTTTTATCCTCATTATAGCAATATCCTCCCCGAAAATCGAAAACAACATTGGTAGACTCAGCGTTTGACATCGCCTTAATACGCGCCTCCCTGAGAAAATATACCAGTTCATTCATCGTCTTTCTGAATCTGATAGAATCAAAAGAACCGGTAAATCTGGGAACCGCCACACCGGCCACAATGCCGATGATCACCAGGACAACGATTAATTCAATTAACGTAAAGCCTTGTTTTTTTCGCATAAGATTTTAACCACGGATAGACGCAGAACATATTAGTTCACCGCAAAGGCGCAAAGGACGCAAAGAAAGAATATCGTTGGCTGGTTCAATCTTGCAGATTGAACCGGATGTTTCGAACAGGGGCTACAGGTTTAAACCATGCACCACCGTGAACAAAGCCAAACGTTTCGGTTCAATCGGGGACGATTGAACCAGCAAAAGAATGTAGAGGCAATTCATGAATTGCCTCTACATTGCCATGCTTAACTTCTTTGCGCCTTTGCGGTGAACTATTACTAAAAAAGAAAGGGGCGTCATACCACTCGGCATGACACCCCTTTTCTTTACTTCTATGGACTTCTATACGTCTCCCCGTACATCCTAACCAGGGATGCGTTTTTTACTTCCTAACCTTCACGGTTATCGACTTCTTCACGTCTCCCGCCTTGAACGTGACCCTTGCATTACCAGTCTTCTTCTTGGCAGTAATCGTGAATGACGCCTGACCGTTTTCGTCTGTAGAACCGCTTGTCGGTGATACCGATATGCGCTTCTTACCAGCCGCATTGATCGTAGCCGTGACAGTCTCACTATCAACCAGACAACCAGCTTCACCAGTTACCGTCACAGTCACCGTGCCGCTCTTCTTCCTCTTGAGTGACAAGGTGCTCGGCGATGCCGAAACTGCCTCAGGCACGCATACTGGTGTTGGTGTTACTGTTGGCGTTGGCGATGTTGGTGGTGTCGGCGCCAATGTGAAGTTAGCCACCGTTGGGACACCAGCCGTTACCGTGACTGGCTGTGATGATGAATCGTAGCTGGTCGCCGATGCTGTTAATGTATATGCCCCAGCCGCTACATCAGCTATAGTATAACTACCATCTGCACCCGACGTTGCCGTATAACCACCTGTATCGGTTGATATGGTAGCGCCCGCAACAGGAGCTCCCGTCAATGCATCGTTAACGGTACCAACTATAATTCCAGTAGCTGGCGGCGTTGTCGTCGGTGTTGTTACCGGCGTTGCTGTTGGCGATGTTACAGGCGTTGCTGTTGGCGATGTTACCGGCGTTGTCGTTGGTGTCGGTGTAGCAACCGCAGCCGTTACCGAAGCCGTATCCGTTACCGTCCTAGACGATCCCGTCGTATTAACCTCGTCAATATAATTAATCTTCAGGGTATCGCCTGCTGCAGCCTTAATCTTAGAGAACTCCGTAGTATCTCCACTCGACGCAACCTGAATAGAACCCAGGAACGTACCTGTATCAACGCCTGACTCAACCATTCTCACCTTTGTGCTGTTGGTCGAAGCGGTCTGGATGAATACATCGCTTAAGAGAGATTGAGCTGTACTATTGCTCGTATTTCTCTCCGCATCAACCAAGGTTACCAATGCGTACGTATTCAAACTGTATGAATCCGCATCAAAGGCCAAGGTTGCATCAGATGCGCTAAACGACAGATTCTTCGTTGCAGAAGATGCCGATGGCGAAGTATCTGTGTAAATAACATTCGCGATACCGCCCTGAACAGTCTTTATCGTACCGCTGTTCGCGCCTGTTCCACCACCTGAGGTTGTGGTTCCTGTGGTGATAGTCGCAAGGAACGTACCGGTATTCACACCGTTCTCAACAAGGTTCATCTGTAAATCTGTTCCCACAGAGTAGTTTGAACCTGTTATCTTGAGGGCTGTGGTTAACGTGTCTGCAGAGGTTAAACTCGCATTTCTGTCAACGTCCACGACTGTAGCAACAACCGTATCACCGGATAGATAAGCCGTATCTTTGCTCAGGCTTAAGGTACCAAGCGATGTTACGATGGTAATAGGACTCGTAGCTGTGTAACTGCTCGAGTTATCAGCCGCTGAACCGTTTGGTGAATCATTATAAAATACATAGACAGAGTTACCATTTGAAACCTTCAGTAAATCTGAGCCATTTGTCGTGGCAGTACCGCTGGACAACTGGAAGGATCCTTTAAACGTTCCCGTGTTGTTATCCGTCTCTGTCAATGTGAAATCAATCGCATTTCCGCCGGCGGCCTGATCAACTGAGGAGCTAAGAATGTTGCTCAGCGTGCTGGCATATAAAATCTTTGCCGTGCCGCCGTTCTTGAAACCTCTGGAAACGTTGCCAGTCGAAGAACCAGACGGCAATCCCAAGCCGTTTTCATTGAAGAAAATAATGTCTGCTGTTCCACTTACGGTTCTATCTGCCTCGAATGTTGTCTGCTTGCTGCCTGTCGAGGTGTTCAGGTCTTGATCAACCAAGGTAACAACAACAAAGGTATCAGGTCCTGACGTCCCCGTTATATCCGTTGACAGCGACCCTGTGTAAGTAGTGAAGCCAAGGTTTGAGGTCGTTATAGCAAGGGTGTCGCCGCCTAAATACGCATTGCTTGCGCCGGTAGAATCATTGTAACGGACTCTATAGGTGGCGCCAAAGTATCCGCCAATACGGAAATATTCTGTTCCGGCCGAGTTTGTATCTAATCTCTGTGTCATCATGTCATTTCCAACAACCTGCACCCATGTATTCTTTGGGGTAAATGCTGTTGAATTAGAGAGCTTAGTCACTGAAAGTGTTGTATCGCCAGGACTACAAACCTCGGCAAACTCCTGCACCGACCCGTCGAATATTCTTACCACAGAACCCGTTCCTATGAACGTCTGGAGGCCTCCGCCCGCGGTGCTTGGTAAGCCGGCATTGGTGAAGACCAATGTGGAAGTGCCAGTATAATCAGAAATCACCGCAGTAACGGAAAGCGATGTGTCTGTGGTCAAACGAACGGCAGTGTAATCAAATCCAATCGTTCCAACAAACGAACTTGAGTTGGCGCCCGTTTCCACAATTGGAACAGATACCCAGCGCGTCCCATCCGGTGAAATTTCCACGGTGTTATCCAATCCATCGAGCGTCGCTACAAACGATGAAGTTGACGCCGAAGACAGGAAGCTGTCCGCGCCAGAAGACGAACCCCTTACCAGAGGCACCGAGCTTACCGACTGAGTGCCAAGACTAAAAGTAGTGCTTCCTATAGAAAGCGGGCTCTGGAATGTACTGGTTAATGAATTAGGCACCACCCAAACATACGTATTATCCGTACTGGAAATCCTGACTGTCTGTGTACCAACACCAGTACCGTCCGGATGGGCCACACTTATATTCTTACTGGTTGTAGAATAGTTCTTTACCGTTAAACGATCTCCCCTATTGTTGGTGGTTGTACCCCCCCACAAGCTGGAAGAAGCGGCAACTGACTCTTTCGTGGAAGAACTTGTGTTCAGGTTTCCATCCACAACAGTAATTGTTACGAGGTCGTTGATATCCGGCGCCGTGCTATCCGAAGCTAACGTGCCTGTTTCGCCTGAAACGCCATAAGCCGCAGTTCCCGTTACCGTCCCAGACGTGCCGCCAGCATTTAATTCATCCAGATAAGACACCTTTAAAGTATCGCCGCTTCGAGGACCGGCCAGCTGGAAAGATCCTATAGTAACAGTTACAGAACCCCCATTGCCTATCTCATATGTTCCGCCAAGAGTACCTGAACTTGTTGTTGTTCCTACGAATTGCGAAATGGCGACTAGACAATAATCGGCACCTTCTATTAATTTGATGAGTCCAGACGTAGAAGATCCCCTAAGGGTATTTGATATTCCAAATCTGACATTGCTCGTACCATATGCAGCCACGTTAGAAAGCGAGGCAGACTGTGATCCGGAGCCCCATGTAGAAGTGAGAGCAGCAGATGGACTGACATAAACTAGGGCTGGCTCAATGTTCGCTCCGGAGGTGGTTGTTCCCAACTCAACAAGCCCAATCCTCCCAGACCCAGTCACTTCAAGAATTTTAAACGTAACACTTGGCCCACTGGTTGCGTTACCAAGCGTTATATCTTGACCTGTATAAACTGGCGTTGTGCCTGTACCCACCAATAAGTTACCCTTCAGATCGGAAGTTGTTACTGATGTTGAAGTACCAAACACCTTACCGCTTGCGGAAAAGACACCGGTATCATTTCCGGTCTCGACAAGCATGATATTCCTTGCTACAATGCTTGTACCACTTATCGATAAAGTCGACCCTGTGGTTTGATCGATCGCTTCAATTTGAACTCTTGTTGAACCAGTCCCTGGAGACCCAGACAACAAAGCCGAATTATCAGCAAACCCGATTACATCCTTTCCGACAGGGTTCAAATTTTCGTCGGTATCTGTGATACTTATAATAAGGTTGCCACTTACGGAAGAATTTGTTGTTATAGCAGAAACTGCGCTAGGAGTGAATGAGAAAGAGCCGCTATTCGTCTTGACAACAGCGGTATCTAAAGTGCTCCCGCCGTACAGCAACTCTAAGGTGGTACCTGAAGATACCGTCAGATTGCCGTCAGAGCTAGTCGATGCGTCGCCGCCGGTATTGGCCGTCAATTCTTTCAAGTTCAAACCTACTACGGTTGTACCAAGAGCAGGGTAATTGTGGCTGCCGGAATTAAAATCCTCTACATAGCCAGATGTAGTGCCGACAGGATACGTCGCGCTTTGCGTGGAACCTGTTGTTGTAAATACGGTCGTCGTTCCACCTGTCTCTTGCAAAACAAAAGATGTCGAATTCGAACCTGCCTTTACAGTTGCCGTAATCGTATCCCGACTGCTAGTCGTATTCCCAGCTGAATCAGTTACCGATATCCATGCGCGGTCATAGTCGCTGGAACCGAGGTCAGGAAGGTAACTGTCCCTGTCAAAACTACCTGTTGCGGCCTGCGCGCTTGTGGTCACGCCCACCGCAAGGGCTACTGCCAGCAAGAATACGCTGGCAATACTAAACCAACTTGTTTTTTTACTAATTATTTTCGGTCTTTTCATATCCGTCATTTCTCCTTTTTTCTGTTGTAACTAAACTAACAAGACCTGAATTAAAGATAAATTTACTTTTACAAAGTTCTCTATTCTTTAAAAATCCAAAATGCTTCTAAAAAATACCTTTGATCTCCCAATCAACGTCAACCCCTTTTCACCTCTCCATCACCTCCTTCTTTGTGAAAACGAACAGGCAAGAGATGGGAAAAACCAAGTGTTGATTTTCTGCAAAGACGCCGCTTGCCGCCGATGATGCGCCTACGCAGGAGAATCAAGTGTTGTTTTCCCGATATTTTCCTCCTTTCTATAGATATATTTGCAGGATAACTTAATCTAAAATGTTTACTGATATACGGTAATTGCTATTTTTGGTCTGTGGAAATATAACATGCTATTATTTTCTCGTCAACAAAAAAATTTAAAATTTTACACTTTTTGTAATTATCTGCAGGGGGTTAAAATTCTAAAAAATTTAATATACTGCATAATAATGATGGACGGTTTTAAAGATTTATGTCAAATTTTTATGTTTATTTCAAAAATTTACGGTTTTTTTCTGTCGATTTGTTTTTGTTTGACTTATTGTAGCCGCCTTGTTATTATTGCGCAACCATAATACTTGGTTAATACAAAATATAGAGCGAAGAGGCTCTTCGCTCTACAACAGAACTAATAGCCGGTTCAATCGTCCTCGATAGAATCTAAATGTGTGGATTTTCCATTTATATTTTTTACCCACCCCTGACCCCTCCCAAGAGGGGATTTTTTGATTCCCCCCTTGGGAGGGGATTTATGGGGTGGGTTTATTAATTGATTAATTAAGAAACATTGAAATTCCTTAACGTTTAATCAGGAATTCCTCTTTTGGCGTTTTTCTAAAATTATATTAATCATGCCTATCGGTTTGGAACAACACAGCGCAGCATTAAAGGTTTCCCAACACAAGATAGTCTCTTCCGAATCTACTGCGGATTCCATACTGTGGAAAATTTTTAGTGAAATAAAAAAGTCTATTTCCATCCAACAGTTCGATATGTGGTTTTCCTGTCTCAGGATTTTCTCTATTAATGAGAGCAGTATCACATTTATTACACCTAATGATTTTATAAAGGAATGGCTTTCTGGCAATTATAAGGACATTTTCTCCGGTGCGGTTTATAGGGTATTGAATTCCTCGCGAGAGGTGATTTTCCTTACAGAGGGCGAAACTCTTAAACAATCCTCGGCCTTATCTCCTGATTTCAATCGTGTTACTGCGCTCCCTGGTGAATTACCTGCATGCGATGGAGGCACTACTTCTCTGAATGGATACTACCGCTTTGAAAATTTCATTGTAGGTCCGTGCAATAGGTTAGCGCATGCGGCGGCGGTTGCCGTTTCCGAGTCCCCGGGTCTCGCATATAACCCTCTTTTTATACACGGCGCTTCAGGTCTTGGGAAAACACATCTATTACATGCCATAAATAATGTACTCCTCTCACGCCATGCGATAAAGACACTCTACCTGTCCTGTGAGCAATTCGTAAATCATTTTATTTCTACAATACGATCAAACAATTGGGATGAATTCAGGAATCTTTACAGAAGTCTGGATGTACTTCTGCTCGACGATATACAATTTTTCGAAAACCTGCAGGGCTGCAGGGAGGAATTTTTCCACACATTCAATGCGCTTTATAATGCCAAGAAACAAATCGTTATTACCAGTGACTGCCCCCCTGAATCCTTAAGTTCACTCGAAGACAGGCTTGTCTCACGTTTTAAATGGGGCTTGTTATGCAGTGTTGACAGTCCCTCTATAGAAACGCGCGTTGCCATTATCGAGAAAAAGGCATCACTAATGAACATAAACCTTACACACGACTTCGCTTATCATCTTGCAGAACATGTCCCCGGCAGTATACGCGAGCTTGAAGGCGCAATTGTGCGGCTGGGCAAAGAACTAAAGATTACGAGAAATGCCGTTACGTCCGATCTTATAAAAAACGTTATTCGGGAGGTAACCGGAAATAAAAACCCAGTTAGTATTGAAGCGATTCTTTATGCCGTTTCGGACAGATTTAATGTAAGTTTATCTCAACTCCAATCAAAAAGCAGGACCCGAAGCCTAAGTTTGCCGAGGCAAATAGCAATGTACCTTTCCAGAAAACTAACAAATATGTCGCTTACAGAAATAGGGGGATTTATCGGGGGAAGAGACCACTCCACAGTAATCCATGCGGATGAAAAAATAACGAAATTGCTAAAGAAAGATAAAAACCTCCTTTTTGTTTTACAAAAAATAGAAAGTGAACTACAGAGATAACATGTTCATAACATGTAAATTGCTTTTACTTCCAATATCAGATTTTTCACATAATAAAAAGTCGCTGTACCATTTCAACAATCTATCTACATTTTCATTACATAATAATAAGTAGCCTTATGTCCTTACATAAAGGAGTGTTATATTGATACCAATTGATTATGAACAATGTATAATAATTCTATGATATTACATTTAATTTATATAATATAAATAATAGGAATAATGTATGAATTTGAATTTTAATGGAAATGAGTTGTATAAGGGCTTTAATTTAGTTGCGAGCATTGTTCCATCTTCTACTATTAAACACGTGTTGCAGGGAATAAAATTTGAGGTTGTAGAGACAGGTTTTAAACCTGTCTGTACCATAATGGCAACGGATTTGGAGGTCTTGGTTAAATATGCGCTTCCGGTGAAGGAAGGTGTTGGGGTTGGAAGTATTGTTCTGCCGGCAGTTCGTGTTAACAATATATTTAGAGAATGGGCTGGTAATGAGGAGGTACTGGTGTCTTTTGACGGCAGTAGTTGTGTTTTAAAGTCTGGAAAGGGTTACTTCAAGGTTATTGGAGAAGATGCCAGTCAGTTTCCCACGATAACTATCACGGATGTTAAGAGTTTTATTGAAATAGACGGTGGGATTATTGGCGATATGATAGGAAAGGTTGCTCATGCGGCATCAACGGTAAGGGCAAGAAGCACGCTGTGTGGTATATTTGTAAAAGTAGAAAAAGATGAAATTATTATGGCGGCAGCGGATGGGAATAGGTTGTCCATGGTAAAGCGGAAGGTGGAGAATCCTGATGGGATAACAATGAGTGGAATAGCTACGGTAAAGTGTTTAACGTTCTTACAACGTTTTTCATCGGAGAGTAAGGGAACTTTTAAGGTTGGAATTGGAGAGTCTCAGATACTCTTTTTAGGTGAAAGGGGTGAAGTCGTGTCGCAGTTGATAGACGGGCAATACCCAAAGTATGAGGACGTTATACCAAAGGATAACGATAAGAAAATAGAAGTAAAGAGAGATGAATTGCTGACGGTAGTGAGGATGGCCTCATTTATGACGAGCGAGGGGTATCACGTTGTGAGATTCGTTTTTAAGGATGGGAGGTTAATGTTGCTGTCAAAGGCGGCTGAAGTGGGAGAAGCTGAACTGGAAATTGACGCTAGTTATCAAGGGCCGGAGTTTGAAATATGCTTCAACCCTGAGTATGTATTGGACGCCCTGAAGGTCTCTGATAGCGATACCATTGTCATAGAACTTAAAGACAATAGCAGCGCTGCATTATTTAGAACGGGTCACGAACAATTAAGTGTCATAATGCCTATTGAGTTAAAATGAAAGAAGAACTTCCGGAAAGGTATTTTCATAGTAAAAATACAGTTGTAAGACTTGGACAGTTGTTGAAAGAGGCATTTCCAAAAAAAAGTCTTATTGACAAGAATTGTCAAAAGGTAATGAGCATATGGAGCGAGGTAGTCAGTGGTGAGGTATACAGGAGTACCAAGATAGCGGGTATTAAAAATGGGATTATGACCGTAAACGTGGAGTCCTCAGCAATGATTCATTATTTGACTAATTTCGAGAAGTACGCTATAATTCAAAAAATTAATAATAAAATAGGCACGAAATATATAGAGGATATCCGATTTAAGGTCGGAATTACAGGATAATGGCAGAAGAAAGTAATTTGGCGCTGGAACAAGATACATACGATGCAACGTCCATTAAAGTCTTGGGTGGTATAGAAGCGGTCAGAAAGAGACCCGCCATGTATATTGGCGATACCACGGTCAGAGGCCTACACCACCTGGTGGAAGAGGTCGTTTGTAACAGTGTGGATGAAGCTGTCGGGGGTTTCTGTGAGAATATAAACGTAAAAATAAATCTGGACGGCAGTATAACCGTTATAGACGACGGCAGGGGCATACCTGTAGACACTCACACGGAGACAAAAAAATCTGCGCTGGAAGTGGTTATGACGGTGTTGCATGCGGGAGGAAAATTCGAGCATAAAAGCTATAAGATTTCCGGCGGACTGCACGGGGTTGGGGTATCGGTTGTAAACGCGCTCAGCGAGTGGATGGAAGTGGAGGTAAGGAGGGACGGGCATGTATATTTTCAGAGATACGAAAAGGGAGAGGTAAAGTCGCCGGTTGAGGTGCGGGGAGTAACTAAAAAGAGGGGAACGAAAGTCATATTCAAACCAGATCCAGAAATATTTGAGGACACAACGTTTTGTTTTGAAACAATAGCGAAAAGACTACGGGAATATGCCTTCCTGAACAAAGGATTGAAAATAACGCTGGCAGATGAAAGAACCGACAAGAGCGAGGCATTCAAATATGAAGGCGGTATAAAGGCATTTATAAAAGAGCTAAACGAGGGGAAAGAAGTAGTTCACCGGGACATAATCTATTTTGAAAAAGAATCGAATGGAACCATAGTAGAAGTTGCCATGCAGTACAATGACGGCTACAGCGAGAATGTGTACTCCTTCGCAAATAACATTAATACGGTAGAAGGCGGAACCCATCTCAGCGGGTTCAGGGCGGCAATCACAAGGACGCTCAACAATTATGCAAAGAGCAAGGGGATTCTCGCAGAAGAAAAAGCGCCAATGGGAGATGATTACAAAGAAGGGCTTACGGCCGTAATAAGCATCAAACTGCCCGATCCTCAGTTCGAGGGGCAGACAAAAACAAAGCTAGGCAACCGCGAGGTGCAGGGCCTTGTTGAAGCTGTGATAAACGAACAGCTTGAAATTTATTGCGAGGAAACCCCTTCTACGGCAAAGGCCATTATCAATAAGGGGATTGAAGCCGCCAGGGCAAGAGAGGCTGCGAGGAAGGCCAGGGACCTGACGCGAAGAAAAGGCGCACTGAGCGGCGCAAACCTGCCTGGAAAGCTGGCGGATTGTTCCAGCCGGGATGTCGAGACATCCGAGCTGTTCCTCGTTGAAGGTATTTCTGCCGGTGGTACGGCGAAGCAGGGAAGGGACCGAACGTTTCAGGCCATTCTGCCGTTAAAGGGAGTTATTCTGAACGTAGAAAAGGCGCGTATTGATAAGATGCTGGGCAATGAGGAAATCAGGACTTTGATATGCGCCCTGGGGACAGGCATTGGTACAGAAGAGTTTGACGTAGCTAATTTGCGATATTCCAAGATCATTATTATGACTGATGCCGATATTGATGGGGCGCACATAAGAACATTGTTGTTGACGTTCTTCTTCAGGCAGATGATAGAGTTGATAGATAAGGGACATATCTATGTCGCGCAACCACCTTTATACAAAGTATCAAGAAATAAGAAACAGGAATATATTTATGACGACAGGGAGTTACAAAAGAAGTTAATAATGCTCGGAACGGATAACACCGTCATGGAGTTTGAGAATAATAAAAAAGAAAAACTGGATAATTCAAAACTTGGGAAATTACTGCAACTCCTGGCACAGATGGAAGAATATACAAAAATTATGAGGAAGAAAGGTATATCTCTGGATAAATTTATAGGTTTAAGGGATAAGAAAAGCGGGAATCTTCCATTATATAAAGTAACTTATAAGGGTGAAATATCGTACCTCTATTCAGAGGAAGAGCTGGAAAAATTTATAAAGAAGAAACAAGAGGCAGAGGGAAGAGAACTGGAGATATTAGAAGAGGATGATACCGCTGAAGCCGGTCAGGAAAAGGGCGAAGGAGTTATAAAAGTTATAGAGTACCACGAAGGCAAGGAAATAGAAAAAACAACAAGAATGATAGAAAGTTACGGTTTGTCAATAGACGAATATTTTAACGGAAACAGCGGCAAGGAACCGCGGTATAAGCTGCTTTCCGGAGATTTGGAAATATATGCGCATTCTCTGAATGAAGTTTTGGCAAAAATACGCGAGATAGGAAGAAAGGGGCTGGAAATACAGCGTTACAAAGGTTTAGGAGAAATGAACGCAGAAGAACTTGCGGAAACCACGATGAATATTAACACCAGGACGTTGTTGAAGGTGAAGGTGGAAGACGCCGCCAAGGCGGACTCTATCTTCAGTATTCTGGCAGGGAAAGACGTTCAGCGGAGAAGAGAGTTTATCGAGAAACATTCTTTAGAAGTAAGAAATTTGGACATTTAATTTTTGTAATAAGGATTATGGTGATCTCATGCAGAAAAAAGAATTAAAACAAATGGAAAGTCTCCTTTTGGTTAGAAAAAATATATTATTACGGGAAGTTGAGGAACGGGTTAAAAAATATAAGGATGCTAATAGCGGGAAATTGACAGACATCGCCGAAATTGCATCTAGTGTTTCGAACGGGGACTTGGAAATGCTGGTCGCCGAAGAAGATGCCAGGGAGTTGAAACAAATAGAAGATGCGCTTGCCAGGATACGCGCCGGTCACTATGGAAATTGTGAGCAATGCGGCCGGGCAATCAAAAAGGCGCGATTAAAAGCCATTCCATTTACTACGCTCTGTGTAAGCTGCAAGGAAGAGGAGGAAAAGGAGTGCAATGATAAGTCTGCTCAGGCAAAATATGAGTGGGAAAGCACTATTGGCAACTCGGAAAATGGAGAAATGGAAGAACTGGATAAAAAGTACATGGGAAGGAAAATGGCCGAATTTGAATTGGATGACCGTAAAAATTAGTCTTTTTGTAGAGCGAAGAAACTCTTCGCTCTACATTGAAAGGCAGCCGAACCTAATTTAAACCCATGACACTGGTAGAAGCTTTCTTAAATACCTGCAAAAAACACACCCATAAAACAGCCGTAATTGATCAGAATGGCGCAGTTACCTATAACGATCTTCGGCTGGAAACTGTGAGTAAAGCAGCCCGGCTATTATCGGAAAATACAGGAAACCATATTGGAATACTCCTTCCCAATTGCAAAGAATTTGTAACAACATTCTACGGGATACTGATGGCCGGGAAAATACCTGTTCCGCTGAACTATCTGCTCTCGCCAGTCCAGTTGTTATATGTAATTCAGAATGCGGGCATAGAAACCGTCTTCACAAATAATCTGTTCAAGCCGCAACTCGGGACACAAATCAGGCATATCCTGACTGTGGAAGAAAAAACTCCTTGCTCTGTAGTCGAAGAAAATAAAATTAAGCCGGGGCATGAGGAGGAATTGGCGGCGATATTGTATACATCGGGCACCAATGCCAACCCCAAAGGGGTGATGCTGTCCCATAGAAATTTCCTGAGCAACCTGGATGGGTGTGTGCACGCCTTCAATTTTACGGAAAAGGATGTGTTGCTTGGAGTGCTTCCGCTCTTTCACACCTATGCATTGACTACTACGTTAATATTGCCGGTCAATACGGGTGCTACAATAGTCTATCTTGCGCGGTTTTCCGGCCCGAAGGTATTGGAATTAATAGAGAAATATAAGATTACATCATTGTTTGCCATTCCATCCATGTACCGGGTGCTTCTGAGAACTGCCGAGTCAGTCAAACACGACCTGAGCACACTGCGGCTCTGCACGTCGGGAGGAGAACCATTGCCAGGCGACGTTCTGGAAGCGTTTAATAAGACGTTTCCTGTTCCTATAACGGAGGGTTACGGGCTGACTGAGTCCACGGCGATTGTATCAGTGAATCTTCCCGAAAAATGCAAGCCCGGCAGTATTGGTCCGCCGTTGTGTAATCTTGAGGTGAAGATATTAAACGACGACGGCCAGAAAATGCCTTTGAACAAAGATGGCGAGATATGCGTAAAGGGGCCCAACATAATGAAGGGATATTACAAATTGCCCAAAGAGACGGCAGAGGCTATTACCCCCGATGGTTGGCTGAAGACAGGCGATTACGGCAAACAGGATGACGAAGGATTTTTGTGGATTACAGGGAGAAAGAAGGAATTAATCATCATAAGCGGTGAAAATGTATCACCAAATGAAATTGAACAGGTAATCAGCGGGCACGAGAAGGTCTTTGAGGTTGCCGTTATTGGCGTGCCGGAGAAGCTTCGCGGCGAGGCGCCGAAGGCATTCATAGCATTGCGCGAAACCGCGACGTGCACCGAAGAAGAAATCAGGAATTACTGTATGCAGCGTTTACCGCACTACAAAGTCCCCAAATATTATGAATTTCTCAAGGAACTGCCGCACGGTCCTACGGGCAAGGTGTTGAAAAGGGCGCTGAAACAATGAAATACATTATAAATTCCCAACCGTTCTTATATTTCTGGATTTTACCTCTACTGAATTAACGGCGTTCCAGACAGTTACCAGCTTTTCCTTGTGTTCTTCTAAGGTTTTCGCCTTGTGCGCAAGCAAATCCAGCTCAATCCGTATAGACTCGCCGCCGGACTTTCGTCTTTCCTGGCCTTTTTGTATGGCTTGTTCTATCTGTGAAATAAGGTCACTCCCAAGGGTTTGCAGTTGTTTAGCATAATAGTCAATAGTCTTGCGAATCCTTGATGTGAGGTCATAACGAACCCTTCCGCAATTCCGGCTCACGTCAGAAGACACCCTTTCCAGCATTTCATTTAGAACCATCTTTCTGCTCATCGATTTCGGCAGGAATGTCCGAAGAATGGATTTAACCTCTTCATCGGTGGGCGCGGTATATTCCTGGACTATATAATAAAAGCTGTTGTCTTTGGTCAGTTCCACAGAAAATTCAAATGGGTCCATCGCCACCTCGAAAAGTATTTCTGCGGCGGTTTTAAACTCGCGGACAATATCGTTCGAACGCTTTGTAAAACGGCGGAAAGTCTCTTGAATATTATTTGAAATAATTTTTTCGGTATCCTTTCTGAAGACATCGAAACCCTGGATGATTTCCTCCTTAATAACCTGCTGCATCCCGTCCCTCAAGTTTGTCGGATTTGTATCTGCGTTTTTATCAGAAAAATCCTGGAGACACCGTTTTATCCTGGGAATTTCTTTTTCCTCAAGGGTCTTCAGCATCTCCTCTACCTTTAAGCACAGCTTGTCCGATTCACCCTTGAGCAGATAAGCGATATCCTCTCTATCCTGTTTCAGATTTGCGACAAGCTTATGAAAGGTATTGATCTTGTTTTCCAATTCTTCCCCGGAGACCAATAATGTATTTTTCTCAATGGCTATTTGGGATAACGTCTGTGTGATAATGCGATTTACCTTAGATGTTGCAGCGTTGAGGACAATTCTCCCTTTTTCCAAAGAAAGAAACCGATTGAGTGCATCTTCCAAGTTCAATAGGCCGCTCTGGGAGAGTTGAACTTCGTTGTTGATTACTTTTGCCTTTAGCGCTTCTCGCGCGGAGATAGGCCATATTTCCTGTACGGTAAAACCCATCTCTTCTAAAACAAGCTTGTTAAAGGCAGAAATTTCCTCAATCTCCCTGGGGGTCAGATTGTCAATTTTATTCAACACAAAGAATATCTTCTGCGTAGAGCCTTTTATCGTATCAAGGAGTTCTTTTTCTACTTGTGAGATGGGAACATCGGCGCTCATGAGGAAGAGCGCTGCGTCCAGATGGTCCAGGAATTCATAGGTTGTCTCTGTGTTGTGCAGAAAGGTGGATCCCACTCCCGGTGTATCCACCAGCAACATCCCTTTTTCAAGGAATGGAGATGGGTATTCGATGCGTGCGCATCGCACGCTCCGGATATTTTTGGGATTCCCTCTTTCTGTAATATAATCGGCAAGTTCTTCCAAGCGAACATTTTTTTCACTGCCGTCCTGCATAAAAATATTACAGGTAATTTCATCACTATGTTTTAAAATGGTTACTACGGATGTCAACGGCACCACGGAAGAGGGTAGTATTTCTTTACCAATCAAGCTGTTTATAAGGGTCGTCTTGCCCCTTTTAAATTGACCAAGAATCACCAGATTGAAACTGTTGGATAACAGGTGTTCCCTGACTGTTAGCAAGCGATTGTCTGTCGCTTCCGTATCTTCCTTTGACAGCAATTCAATATTTTCAATGACGGTTAGTATTTCGGTCTTGTGTTTTATAAATTCTTCCAACATAAAATGGCGTTACCTCCATTAAATCAAGTTGGGTTTAAAAAGACAAAACCCAACGCCTCCCCGTTTGCACGGGAACGAGTTTTTTTACCCACCCCTTTAGCCCCCTCCCAGGAGGGGATTTTAATTCCCCTCTTGAGAGGGGTAGGGGTGTGTTTGTTAATAAACAGTTTGAGATTTCTGAACCCTAAAATAATGCAAAACAAAAAACCCCTTGTCAAAGCTGTTGGCCTCGACAGGGGTTTCATCAATAAAAAAACTCCTATCGAAGTTGTATGGCTTCAATAGGAGTTATCAGCTATGTTATAGCGGTTAAGCGAACTCCATCGCCTGGATTATATATTTAAGCAAAAGTATATTTAGTATCCAATTTTTTGTCAAGCAGATTTATTATCAGATTTTATAGTAAGGGACAAGAAACTGATGTCCGGACGCAGGTAAATAAACCAGAAAACTACGCCAATCAAAATAACACCGCCTATAAAATTACCCAGGGTTACAGGAATGAGATTGTTTATAAAAAAGCCCTTCCACGTAAGCTGTGAAAGGCCTAATGTTTTTCCTGCCATTTTTTCCGCAGCGGCAACGATATCTGGGTTTTTCCTCAAAACCATACCCATGGGAATAAAATACATATTCGCAACGCAGTGTTCAAACCCGCTGGCAACAAAGCCGCCTATAGGAAATATGACGGAAACGACTTTATCCGCCAGATTTCTTCCACTATAGCACAACCAGGCATTTAGACATACCAGTGCATTGCAAAGCACACCCCTTGCCAGGGCTTCCGTAAAGGACAGATTTACTTTTTTATGGGCGACAAGCAACGCCTTTGCGCCTACCATATTGTGAAAAAATTCATATTGACGTGTTTTGTACATCAAACAGACCATCAGGAGGCTGCCTATAAAATTGCCAATATATACAAAAACCCATATCCTGAGCAATTCCCGTGTTGTAATATGTTTGCTGAGACAGCCTAAAATATTGAGGTTGTTGCCTGTGAAGAGTTCGGCGCCGGCGGTTTCAACCAGTATGAGTCCGAGAGAAAATACGACACCGGCAATAAGAGAAGTTAAGCCAAAATGCAGGGTAGAGTCGCTTGTCACGAAAGTGGCAAATTGTGCGCCCAAAGCGATAAATATACCGGCCATGATGCTTAATGCAAAGGTTTGCGTAACGCGTAATCTTGCTCTTATGACGGCCTTGTTTTCAACGACAACTGCAGTTTGAGGCGGCGAATATGCCGTGTCTATGTTTGTAATCGGGCTAGATTTTGTGATGTTATTTTCTGTCATCTTTTAGTCAGATTGCGGCTTCTCCCGACTCACTCGTACGAATGCGATACACATTCTCCACATCGAACACGAATATCTTCCCATCGCCGATACTGCCCGTTTTAGATTCATCTATGATGGTATTGACAATCTTCTCTACATCGGCATCCCTGGCGGTAATCTCGATTTTCATTTTCGACAATAGATCAATCCGAAATCTTCTTCCACGCCACATCTCGCTGATACCTTTTTGATTGCCGTGACCCTTTACTTCTGTAACGGTCATTCCTCGGTAACCCAATTCCGACAAGGCATCCTTGACCATATTAAACCTTTCAGGTCTAATTATCGCCTCGATCTGTTTCATAAAAAACCTCCATTCAAAGAATCTATTTGTTTATCCTTCCTAAAAGTTGTTCCATCTCCAGGACTAAATCAGTAATCATATTAAGCTGAGGATCAAGAACATTATCAAGTCCATCCTGGACATCACCATATCTTTTCAACCTTTTTGATTTTACATTCTCGATAATTTCCCAGCATGAAGGCAGTATACCAAAAATCTTCCGCAGCCCCTCTCTATATTCCTTTTCGAGGGCAAATAAATTCGAGAGGATTTTTATTCTATCCTTTACGAGAGAAACTCGCTTTAACATCTCTTCTTTGATCTCCGGGGTAATAGTACATTTCGTATCGTAAAGGATACCTTTATGGGTTTCACTATTTAATATGCGTTCAATATTTTGCATATTCTCTTCCACAACGCGAAGGGCTATTGTAAGCCCTCTTTTTTGATCTTTTTTCAGCATAATATATCCTGTTACCGTTATCTCTTATTTCTTACCGCAAATAAAACTACGCCTCCGAGGACTGTTAAAGAGCACGCATATACAAAGCCTGTTGATGGTGAAACCTTTGTCCATAAAAGTCCTACAACAAAACTCGACACAAAATCTCCAATTCCATTTACCATTTATAAAACGCCATATCCCGTTCCTCTCAAATGTGATGGTAAAAGGTCTCCAGCCAGTGCCCTTTCCATTGAATCAACCAGCGCAATGTAGATACCGGCGAGAAAAAAGAGTATTATCAATGCCCAGGGTTTCGAAGGTTCAAAGATAAATCCCAGATACATCAAGGCAAATAAAAGGTAGCCAATGCCTAGCATCGTCCGTTTGCCGTGCCTTTCGCTTAATATGCCTGCTGGATAGGCGAATCCTGCATAGAATATGTTATGAAGTGTATAAAGCCCAATCGCCGTGCTATTCGCAACTACTTTCCCATACTCAGGTGTGAGTATTTCTATTGCCCTCAGTATTAATAGGGTATGTGCGAAATTGCCAAATCCAAAGATGCCGGCGCTGAGAACAAAGAGTTTGAAATTTAAGGGAAGTTCTTTAATGTTTTTCCAGAATGTAACCTCTCCATCGTGCTTTTTTCTCCTTTCTTTCACCAGAAACACAAAGCATGCCACAGACAGAAAGCCGGGTATGAAGGAAATCAGAAAAATTTGCCTATAACTTAAAAGGCCAATAAGCGCAAACGCAATCGCAGGTCCGATAATCGCGCCAATGGTATCCATAGCAGTATGAAATCCAAATGCCCTTCCATAGTAAGCAGGCTCTAAGAGATCCACCATCAGCGCATCCCTTACCGGCCCCCTTGCGCCTCTGCCCATCCACGCAGCCACTCTTATGCCTAGCACCTGATACCAGTTTGTGGTAAAGGCGAAAAAACCTTTTAATGCAGTAATGATATAGCCTATGACTGCTATCGCCTTTCTTTTACCAATCTTATCACTGTGATAACCCATCCAGAGCTTGATGATGCTTGATGACGCATCTGCAACCCCCTCAATAAACCCTAATGTTGCCGCAGTGCCTCCTACCGTGGCGAGAAACATCGGTAGTATTGCAGTCGTCATTTCATGACCCATATCGCTAAAGAGGCTTGTGAGGCCGATACCAATGATACTTTTCGTCAGCCAGTTATTTTTCATGATGCTTTATAAATTCCCCCGCTGTTTATTAGTTCCTTTGCCATTCTTTTAATTATGCCCACATCTGAATCAATCACTTTCATTAAAAACTCTTTACCCTCTGGCACTCCAATCTCATTAAGGGTATTGAGAACTTCTAGTTTTAAGAAGGTATTGTCTGTCTGCTTAAAGAGCACGAAAAGGTGTTTTACAGCTTTAACACTTTTAAGTCTGCCAAGGATATAAACGGCCCGCTGAACTGTTTCGCGCTCCGGGTGGTTGAGTGCATTTATCAATTTTTCCTCAAAACCCTTGTTTTCGTGTTCTGATATATCAGCGCCACAGTGGGGACATACTTTATCATGCCCCTTTATCTCCTTCCAACATACAGGACAGAAGTATGTCATAGTATTTTATCTTCGGAGTCTTTTGGTCATCTGGAGATATTTTTTGCCGATATCTACTGCTCTGCCATATTCTAGTTTTTTAAAACACAACTGGCATTCAATATAGTTATCGTTTTCCCTCAAACTAGGCATGACATCGCTTTCGCCTATACGCATTCCCATTTCCGGAGATTGGTTAATAACTTGAAAGTTGCTCGTAAATATTCTGAATTTTTTGATGTTACCGCAGTTTGGACATACAAAGAATGTGTTGGTAAACATACATAAGCTCCTTATAATTGACCCCTTTGAATGGAGTTTTCTATTTGTGTAATAAAGCTATTTCCAAGGCCTTTCAGTTGTTGGGAATAATATTCAATAGTAGTGCAAATCCCTGACGTGAGGTCACAGAGTATCCTGTCACAATTCCTGCTTACATCGGATGTCATCCCTGCCATCATTTCATGTAAAACCAGTTTTCTGCTGATCGATTGAGAAAGAAAGGTGCGTAGAATGAACTTAAATTCATTGCCAGAAGTAACCTTATGTTCCTGGACTATGCAATAAAAACTACTATACTTGAGTATATCTATAGAATATTCAAATTGGGCCATAGGTAACTCAAAGAGGATTTCTACGGCTGTTTTAAACTCATGGATAATGTCGTTGGAACGCCCCAGAAAAAGGTTAACAGCCTCCTGGATATTCTTCGAGATTACCCTGTCGGTATCCTTTCTAAAGTCATCAAATCCCTTAACAATCTCCTGCTTGATAATTCCCTGCATTTCATTTCTTAAAACTGTGGGACTGGTATCTGGATTTTTTTCAAAATAATCCTGGAGACATTGCTTTATCCTCAGTATCTCCTTTTCTTCAAAAACCTTTAGCATTTCCTTTGCTTTTAAGCACAACATGCCCAATCCGTCCTCGATCAGATACGCAATATCTTCCCGATCTTGTTTTAGGCTTGCGACAAGATGACGAAAAGTATTGATCTTGCTCTCTAAATCTTCTCCAGAAATTTCTAATACCTTTTTTCCAATAACGTCAATAACCTTTTCCACAATAGCCCTCCTGATAAAATCCGGACAGGGGTGTTTGTTTTTGGAGTATAAGGCGCATAACAACCCCCCGTCAAAACTGTGGGCTTCGACAGGGCTTTATCAATAAAAAAACTCCTATCGAAGTATCTAGCTTCAATAGGAGTTATCAGCTACTCTGTAGCAGTTAAGCGAACTCCATCGCTTACAATGGGATTTTTAAAAATTCAAACCAGCCAATTATCCATCTGGAAACAACTCTTATTATCAAGTATAAAATTACCATGTAGAAAAGTAATGCGATTGTCCAATTCATCATTCACAATCAAATACATCAAAAAGGCATCATACAAATCTAATTCTGTATACTCAGCACCTAATAGCCCGGCATTCCGGAGATCCCTAACGCCAATGACTTTTTCCATACGCCCCTCCTGATAAAAGTTGAACAGGGGAGTTTGTTTTTGGAATATGAGCATAAAACGAAAAACCCCTGTCAAAACCGTTGGCCTCGACAGGGGTTTTATAAATAAAAAAAACTCCTATCGAAGGAAAGCTTTCGATAGGAGTTATCAGCTACAACGTAGCATTGGGCGAACTCCATCGCCTTGATTTATAATTATGCTCAAAACTATACTAAGTATTTAATTTTTTGTCAAGTAAATTTATTAAACGTTTAAAGGATATATCTGTTTGGATAATTGTACGTCCCTTTTATATTGACCACGAAGGGAGTCTGATTGTATAAATGATTACTAATTTTACAAAAATCTGAAAGGATACTACGATGAAAAATTTTAAGGATATTTTTATTATCGTGTTAATTTTACTTACCGCCATTACGAGCTTGGCAGCGGTTAATTCATTACCCTCAAAAGCTTGCAATTTCAGCATGTACAATGTGGCTCAAGGTGGAAACCAGGAGTCGCAGGGCAGGAAATGCAATCAGGAATCGGTGGATTCGCGATTCGAAGCGCTCAAACGCTGGTATGAATCAACGCACCCCAGTAGTTCTACATTTATGGTAGGTTTTTACCCATACGGAGCGGCCTTCGACGGTGTTAACATCTGGGTAACAAATTCCGGGAGCGAAAGCATAACAAAGTTGAGGGCAAGCGATGGAACAGTGCTCGGTACGTATGCTGTGGGTTTCTTGCCACGCGGGATAGCCTTTGACGGTACTAACATATGGGTGGCAAATTCCGGTGGTGACAGCGTAACTAAGCTGAGGACAAGTGATGGTGTAATACTCGGCACCTATGCTGTGGGTTTTTATCCGTACGGGATAGCCTTTGATGGCGTCAATATCTGGGTGACAAATTCTGGCAGCGCCAGTTTAACAAAGCTAAGGGCGAGCGATGGAACCTTTCTCGGTACTTACGGTGTGGGCTTTGATCCACGGGGAGTGGTCTTTGATGGTGCCAACATCTGGGTTGCAAATTCTAATAGCAACAGTGTGACAAAGCTGAGAGCGAGTACTGGATCTGTTATCGGCACCTATGCAGTGGGATGGATGCCAAAATGGTTAGCATTTGATGGAACCAACATCTGGGTGACAAATTATGGCAGCAGTAAGATTACAAAATTGCGGGCGAGCGATGGAACTGTACTTGGTACCTACGCCGTGGGAATTTCCCCCTATGGAATAGCCTTCGATGGCGCCAATATCTGGGTAGTGAATGCCGGCAGCAATAATGTAATGAAAATGAGAGCCAGCGACGGTGTTGTCCTTGGCACCTATAATGTAGGTTTGAATCCACGGGGAATAGTTTTTGATGGGACTAACGTTTGGGTGGTGAACTATGACAGTGGCACAATAACGAAGTTTTAGACAAGCATGACACATACTTATTGTATAAGGTAACTATACACATACAGAGAAATTTTTTTTACGTTGAAAAATACTTTTGTGAATAAATTTTATCGGAAAACGGCTAACAGGACGTTTGAAGGCATTAATTACATTTTTTCTTTCGTTCTTATTGCCTTCATGTTTTTAATTATCGGGTCACTCTTTTTTACAACAACTCCGTCTGCCTTTTTTCAGCAGATGAGCAGCCGTGTAGTACTTGTTTCTGTCGCCGTGACGTTTGGCTCCTCTTTTATTGCATCTCTGCTCGTTTTTATTTTCAGCGTACCCACGGCCTATGTGCTTTCCCGAAAAACCTTCTGGGGAAAACGTGTACTGGAGACCGTGGTGGTTGATTTGCCCCTGTCATTTCCGCCGGGAGTAGACGGTCTAATCCTCCTGCTCTTGTTATCCAGAACGGGTATTCTCGGCAACCTTCTCGAACATTTTCATATTTATATACCATATACTTTTGCTGCAGTAGTTTTGGCCAAACTCTTCGTAAGTATTCCGTTTATGGTAAGCTTTGTCCGCGAGGCATTTGATCGTGTAGATAAAAATATCGAAAACGTGGCATATACGCTAGGCGCAGGCACCTTTCAGGTATTTTACAAACTCATATTCCCTCTTTCTATTTGGGGCGTACTGAAGGGGCTTGTGATGGCGCTTTCTAAGAGTTTGGGTGAGATTGGCGCTACCTTAATTCTTGCAGGAGGTTTAACTTCTTCTACTGGAACGATGTCGGTATTGATCTATTTTGCGACCCAGAAAGGCGAAATGGACAAGGCCATTGCCCTTGCCATTATCCTTGAATTTTTGACGTTTATCTTGTTGACCATTATAAAATTCTCCTTTAAAGAAACTACCCATAAAATCCATGCATAAATTGCAATTGATCAATGTATCCAAGAGCTTTGGTTTGCATGCTGTCTTGAGGGATTTATCGTTCGAAATTTTTCCCAATGAATTATTCATCATCCTTGGTAGCAGCGGGTGCGGGAAAACAACCCTACTCCTTGGTATCCTTGGCCTGCAGCAATTTGACGATGGCCGGGTGATCGTAGATGGGGTAGACGTCACAAATCTTAGTCCCGGCGAACGCAACATTGGTTATGTGCCGCAAAATTACGCCCTTTTCCCCAATCACACGGTCTTTGAAAATATAGCCTTTGGGTTGCGGTTGCGCAAGGTTTCAAAACATAGTATGCAGACAAGGGTAAGGCAGATTATAGAAGATTTTGGTTTGCAAGGACTCGAATATCATTTCCCATCCCAATTGAGTGGAGGGCAAATGCAGAGGGTCGCTTTGGCAAGGGCTTTAATTGTTGAACCATCGCTTTTATTGTTGGATGAGCCCGTTAGTGCGCTCGATATAGAAACGCGGAAAAAGATTAAGGCAGAACTTAAGGACCTTCAAAAGAAGTTGCGTATTACCATGATCTATATTACGCACGACCAGCAGGAAACATTGGAAATGGCCGATCGGTTTGGGATTCTAAACGACGGCAAAATAGAGCAATTTGGAAGTCCGGACGAGGTCTTTTATAAGCCTAAAACCTTGTTTGTTGCGCAATTTCTGAATACAGAGAATATACTAAAGGGAAAGATTATTCATAAGTTTGGAAACAAAATAACAATTCAGGTAAACGATATTATTTTAAAAACATATACCCAGTTGGAAATATCTGAGGGAGATTCGGTAGCGGTATGCATTCGTCCCGGTGCCATCCACCTTAGCACATATCATATACCACAGGGCAAAAATGTTTTTGTTGGAACAATAGATTCTATTTATCCTATTGGGAGAGACCTGGAAATTAGAGTATTGATTACACCGGAAGAAATCCTTAAAATACGTATGAGCCGGATCGTGGCAAAGGAACTTAAGCTCGCTCATGGGATGCCTGTCAGTCTTTCTATTGATGAGAAATTTATTCATCTTATTTCAGCGGCAGAAATTTCTCAATAGCATAAAATTATTTTGTTTTTAGCCAAAGGTATAGTAACTAATTTATACGATGTCTTTACCATCTTTTTTACCGCTTCTAATAACAGGTGTAACCGGTGTGCCGGGGTACAGCGCTTTTAAATATTTTCATTCAAAATACCCCGACCACGTTACCGCCATTCGTCCCGTCCGATACTGGCCGCTGCGGGAGAAGGGGATTATTCCCCTTGATATAGAAGACCGCAAGGGACTTGCAGCGTTGATGAAACAGAAGAGGTTCAGGTCTGTTTTAAACGGGGCAGGGTCATGCGCCCTGAAGTCCTGCGAGATGAATCCGGTGCTGGCGTATCGTGTGAATGTGCAGTCGGCATTAAATATACTGGAAATGATTTCTGGGCATGATATTCGGTTGATCCACCTTTCTACAGACCTGGTATTTCCCGGAAAATCAGAAGGACTCTATACAGAAAATGATACTGTTGTTCCCGTCACGATGTACGGTAAAACTATGGCTATAGCCGAAGAGATTGTTATGCTGAAAAATCCTGCCGCGGCGATTTTCCGGATTTCGCTTCCCATGGGCATCAGCGTCAATGGGCATGCAGGGGCTATTGATTGGATACTATCACGATTCAAGAAGAATAATCCGGCCACATTATATTTTGATGAGGTACGGTCGCCCTTCTATTGCGAAGATTTTAATAAGGTCATGGAGCTTGCCATCGGGAATAGAATTAAGGGAATCTATCATCTTGGTTCTCATCGGCACCTCAGCCTGTATCAGATTGGGCAGATTGTAAACAAGGTGGGCGGGTATGCCCCGAAACTGCTCAAGGGCTGCATGCGTAAAGAAGCCGGTCCAATGCCGCCAAGGGCGGGGAACGTTACGATGAGCAACAAGAAACTCATCCAGGCTTTAGGAGTTGACCCATTTCGCAAGTGGCCTTATCTGGAACACCATGTCCCGGATGGGAGAGAGTGGCATTATGACCGCCCTTCTCATATGGTCTTCCATCCGGAACAGATTCATACATGCCTTTATCGGATTCCTGTAGCCTGCTGAATTGGCTTTAGCTATCAAAGAAATAAATCAGACTTTTGGCAACTGTTAAAATACGGGCAGGGGGTAGAGGCGCAAGATTGTACGTCTCTACATTGCTACTTGAATTATATGGGTGCACTTGACATAATATTCATCAGATGCAATTCGAAATAATCGGCAAGATTATTGATATAGAAACAATTGCTGCTGGAAGGAGTATTCGAATACTTCCACTTTTGCAAAAACGGTACGGGAAAGGACGTTGGAGGAAACTGAAGGGAATTGTTAACATTCGCTTGTACGATGGTACCGTACGTCTTGCTGAGATACATTGGTTTGAAGCACACGGCATTGGTAAAAGGAAAATGAGAATTAAACGTTTCTTGGATTAAAATTATGGCAAAACACAAAAAACAAAAACTACATTTTGCTATCTGCATAAATTCTGACGATCCGGACTTATTAACTCCGCGGAGGATTTATCAGGTTTTGCCAGATGAAAATGCGGCAAAATCAAATTACATTCGTGTGATAGATAACGAGGGCGAGGATTACTTATACCCTGCTGAATATTTTATTTTTGTTGCCTTTTCACCAGAGATAGAACAAACCTTGTTACAGACATCCTAAATCGGAATTCACCAAAGCCGGAAAATAAGATAGTGGTCACTCTGTATCTTTACGTAAAATTTTGAGTACAACGCCTCATTCCACGAAAAGCTCTTTTTGCTGCTTTAACTTAGGAGGTAGTGCAAAAGAAAGTAGTGATGGGTTCACTTCGTTTAATTCATCCTACAACACTTGCATTAAAGGGCGCAAACCTTTTGTGGCAAAACAATGTACAACAAAATGCCGAAAGTAATTATTTCCTTTGTGTGGGAATATTTGGGTATTCGATGCCTCTGGCGGAAGATTCGTCCACTTAGCGAATATAATCAACCCCCTTCCGTATTTTTCATTTGGGTAATAGGGATTTATTTTGCTATGTATGGTATTGCCTCTCAAAGGTACGAAAACAGAAGAAATATCTTAGAAAATAAAGTTAATATTGTGATTGCACAGCTTGATACCCCTTACACAAAAAAGATAATAGCGCGAATACCGTCACTTCAAAAAAAACATTGTCCTATAAAGCCAGAAGTTAAGAACCCATTATCAATAATTCGTTCTCTTTTTGGTGAAGAAGAGCCAAACGATGAAATAACAGAAGATTTAAAGGAGATTATTATCGACAGAAAAAATGATCTTGAGGGAGTGGTTCTAATGGGTATAAACCTTGAGGAAACAAATCTTGCAGAAGTACAACTTAAGGGTAGTAATCTTAAGGATGCTAATCTTGAGAAAACCGATCTCAGTAAGGGAAATTTAGAAGGATGTATTCTTTCATATGCAAATCTCAGAGGGGCCATACTGTTGTTTGATGCGAATTTGAAGAGAGCCGTTCTTTGGAGGACAATTCTCGAAGATGCTCATCTCGATTTTGCATGTTTAGAAGGTGCTGATCTAACAGGCGCATATCTAAAGAATGCTAGTCTTATAGGTGCAAAAATTAATAAAGATACGAATTTTAGAGATGCTGATCTTGAAAATACTATTTGGATAAATGGTAAAAAATGTGAAAAAGGTTCAATTGGCAAATGTATTCAAGACGGTAAAGAATTAGATTTTAAGGATTTTTATAAATAGCAACTATTTATCCAAGCGAAGTAGCACGGGTGGTTTATCCCCCGCCAAAAGCTTATAGTGGGCATAGCTGAATCTACCTACCACACCAGTCTTCGACAACAATCTTGGAAAGAGGTTAGTGCTACACTATTGGTATTTTAATAGATAAAAATCAGCTATGGGGAACATGATATCGTGGTGATTGCTGTAATTTAAGCTCACCCTATAAGTTTTAATATCTCCTCCGCCGCATGTGCTGATGCCCCTGGCTTTGCAATGGTATCCATGAGCAGGGATAACTCATGAACACAAGCCTGTCTTTTTTGAGGATTGTTGAGTACTTGTATTGCCTGACTGACAAGCCAGGCGGGATTCCCTCTGCACATAAGACGCTCCGGGACAATCATCTTGTCAGCAAGTTTATTTACAAGGCCAATGTATGGAGTTGTCAGGAAGGGTTTGGCTATAAAATAAGCAATAGGTGATATTTTGTATGCGATAATCATTGGTTTGAGATAGTAGGCAATCTGTAATGTGATTGTCCCCGCACCCGCTATACAAAGGCTGGATGCCTTGATTACTTCATGTACGTTTCCTACGACAACTTTATAAGAGGCGTTGAATTCTTTCGTAATGGCACGTATGAGGTCAAAATGTTGCTCGTTGCTGCAGGAGATGAGAAATTGTGCCGAGGGTATTGTCTGATGTATCTGCACTGCTGATTGCAGAAACAAAGGCAATAACCGAACGATTTCCTGTCTGCGGCTGCCTGGAAGAAATGAAATGATGGTTTCTCTCATTTGATTTTTTAGTTCTGTAACAAACCCTTCATTAACTCCCTCTTTATGGATTTCGTCAAATAACGGATGTCCCACATAGGCGACAGGAATACCGGCATTGTCATAAAAGGGTTTTTCGAAGGGGTATATGACGAGCAGATTGTCTACCAGTTTTTTCATCTTTCTTGCACGCCAGGGTGCATGTGCCCAGAGCTGGGGACTGACATAGTAAATTACAGGGATACCCAGTTTTTTAGCCGCCCTTGCTATATGGAAATTGAAACCGCAATAATCAATCAATATGACCGCACATGGCCTTTCCTGCCTCAAAAAACGGATGCAATCCTTTTTCATTTTCATGAAGGTCGATAGCTCTGTTAAGGCGTGAAGCCACATTAAAGATTTTTGGGACATGTCATGGAGTCCATGTAGTCCGGCGCGCGTCATGTTTTCTCTGCCGAGGCCGTAGAATGTCAGATTGGGGTCTTTTTCAAGCAAGCGGCGCATGAGGTGCGCGCCGTGGATATCCCCCGACGGGTCTCCGGCGCTAATAAATATTTTCCTGGAAATTTCAGGCATGGATTACCTTCGAGATATAAGAAACAAGAGTTACGATAAAAAGTACGGGTGTTAATAGCCAGACAATAACCAAGACAAAGGAAGTGTCTGTACAGAATAAGCCGTAAAGTGTATCAAGAGCAAATAGCATGAGACAAATGACAGGGAAGGCGATAAGGAATATTACGATTATATAGAAAAAGACAATATGTTGGTTGTGGATTAGGAAAAAGGAAAGAAACGTGTTGCACGTATAAAACAGGAGGAGCGTAAATGAGAACGTCTTTATTTTGGCAAAAAAATAGCAGATAGCGGATGCTATGAGGGATGCGAATGCTATGAGTAATAATACAAAAAAAAATCCCAGCATGATTGACATAGTTTATTTCATGCTGGGATTTTTTCAAGCTAATTGTTTAAATTTTGGAGAAAATTTACTTCTTATCGTGGAAGAAGTCTTGTTTTACGCTAAGAGACAAGTGAATGTGCGGCCGCAAATAAACAAACCAGAACATTATACCGACCAGAATAACCCCTCCTACAATATTTCCCAAAGTAACGGGAATAAGATTATTGACGAAAAAACCTTTCCAGGTGAGCAAGGAGAGGTCAAGTGATTTCCCAGCCATTTTTTCAGCAGCCGCTACCACTTCAGGATGTTTTTTCAATACCACACCCATTGGAATAAAATACATGTTTGCAACACAGTGCTCGAATCCACTGGCAACGAAGCCTCCGATAGGGAAGACAATGCAGAGGATTTTGTCAGCGACACTTCTGCCGCTGAAACAGAGCCAGACAGCCAGGCAAACCATGGAATTGCAAAGGACGCCCCTTGCCAGGGCACTTGTAAATGAGAGATTAACCTTCGTATTGGCGATAAGCAGCGCCTTTGCGCCGACCATATTGTGAAAAAATTCCCATTGATGGGACTGAGATATCCAGCAAACCATCGTCAGACTGCCCACTAAATTCCCGGCAAAAGAAACGACCCAGTTGTTGAGCATTTCGTACGTTGTAATCCTTTTACTGATATACCCCATAATAATCAAACAATTACCCGTAAAGAGTTCCGCGCCCCCAACGACGACTAACATAAGTCCGAGGGAGAAGACAATGCCTGCAATCATTGAGTTAAGTCCAAAGTGCAGGGTGGAGTCGCTTATTACAAAGGTGGCGAATTGTGCGCCAATGGCAATATAGACTCCGGCTAATATACCCAGTAAAAAAGTCTGCGCAAAACTTAATTTCGCCTTTACCAGGGCTACTTTGTCAATTCGGGATGCGATTAGCGGGGGCGCATAGGCATCGATATCGATAACCTGGATGGGTTTTGAAACTTTATTTTCTGCCATATATTTATTTCTCCTTTTAATTATCTCTTTGATGGGCGCAAATAGATAAACCAATACACACCCGCAACCAGAACGATACCGCCGAATAAATTGCCAAGCACAACGGGGAACAGGTTGTCTATCAAAAATCCCTTGAAAAACGTGAGATTCGAAAGGTCTGCTTGTCCACCGTGTAACTTCTCAATAGCGGCAAGAACGGCGCTATTGCCTTTCAGCACAAGTCCCATTGGGATTAGCCACATGTTAACTACGCAATGTTCGAAACCGCATGCTATAAGGCAGGAGATAGGCCAAAGCAACGCGAGTATCTTATCCATATTGCTTCTGCCGCTGTAACACAGCCAGATTCCAAGGCATACCAGGGCGTTGCAAAGTACGCCCCTGGCAAAGGCAGCGCCAAAGGGGATATTTACTTTGTCGTTGGCGGCAAGGACAATTTTAGCGCCCAGTAAATAATTATTTATTGTCCATTGCTTTGAGTTGTATATCCATAAGACAAGGGTTAAGGCGCCTATGAAGTTGCCGATAAATGCTATAATCAAATTTCTGGCGAGGTCTTTGCCGGTAATTTTTCGGGCCATAAAAGACATTGCTATAAGACAATTTCCGGTAAAGAGTTCTGCTCCGGCAATTACGATTAAAACTAAGGCTAAAGTGAAGGCTACACCTCCTACCAACTGATTCAGGCCATAATTAGAAGTAGCGGTATGCGTTACCAGCATCGAGAGTTGAATACCCAATGCAATAAAGACGCCAGCAAGTATACTCAGGGCGAATGTAGTTAATGTGCTGAGATGGGATTTCGCAACACCAACCTGTCCCACCCTGTCCGCCATCTTCGCGGGTGCATATGCGTCAATCTCGATAACGGGGATGGCATACTCCTGAGGAGTTCCGTTGTTATTCTGCGTTTCAGCCACAAATTACCTCCTTTCGTGTGTTAAATCGGGTTATGAAAAATGAAAAGTCATCTCACAATATTTAAAATGTATAATATATTTATTTACACTGAACATTTTCTAAACAATAAAAATCGGGAATTAATCACATAAAAAAACAAATATTTTATTGGGAAATCACAGCAGACTACACGAATATTTTAAGCAATCGTGAACTTATTGTACCCACCCCCTAAACCCCCTCCCAAGAGGGGACTTTTTAATTCCCCTCTAGAGAGGGGTTAGGGGTGTGTTAACAATTTACTACATCTCGCAAAACACACAAAAACAGAAACTATGAATTTCCTTAGCATTAAAAAAGTTCTATCCTTTTGCAACACCGGTCATCTGAGGCTGAGCGATCTTTGCCTCCTTTGTTTGAGTAGCAGCTTCTTTTGCAGACACTGCTTTTATCATGGATATTATCATAGTGATAAATATAAAACTCCAGGCAACATAAGCTGCATATATAAAATATTTTGATATGTTGGCAATAAATGGAATTTGAATGGCCTGCGAAAGCCTAACGGTGCAGGCAGTGTACATGCCTAAAGGGAAGACCATGCCCCAATAAAGGGGAGTGTATTTAAACTGTGTCTTGTGAAAGACATATTTCCATATTCCGATAATCACCAGAAATGGTATCCACCAGGTGCCGAATGACCAGAAAAATAGGGTAAATCCTTTTGTAAATCCCAGGAAATCAGGATACGGTCCCTGTATTTTAGGAATGTTTATGCAGAGGATTGAACCTGCCAGCGTTGTAATGGCGAGCGCGCCCATATTTATCCAGTATGGCGGCACTAAGGCGTCAGGGGATATTTTGAAGAATACCAGTCTGTACATAATTAACGTAATCAAGACCATATAAAGAAAAGAACCGATCATCCACCATACAAAGGAGGAAAACATCACAAAACTGCCGGCGCCCCCGAATTTCGGCGCAAGTAATGCCCCAAGGACGGCTACCGATTGAGTTCCAACTGTCGCGGTTAGCCAGCCCCCATGCATTACCATCTCGATTCTTTGGTCGCATTTTATAAAGAGGAGATTGAATGTGGATAGCGAAACGATTGTCCAGAGAAATATGCCAAAATACCAGAATATCTTTGCAATTTCTGGTTGATCTACTACGGTAGCGAATTGCGCCCCGAGTACATTCGTGCCTGCAACGGTAGTGAAAAAAACAAGGCTTAATCTTGGATTGGAAAGGTCATTATATAGATTGGTCCAAAACATCCTCACCCGTAATATTTGTAATGACAGAATGATTGCATATGCGACGATGTTAATATAAAAGAGCCCGTATGCAATGCCCTTAAAACCCAAAAGATTAGATGCAATCGAAATTATGCCCGTTGACATTATAAATGCAAAATAAGCTGGATGTAACGTCTTGATTGTATTTCTCATAACACTCATTACGAAATTCCTCTCCTTTTAAAATAATAACAAACCGCTTGCATAGTACGTCTTTAAATGCAATTGTACACCTCCACAAGCGGTATTCCAATTAAATAAATTATTTATATTTAATTTATTTTACATAAGCATTTTGGAATATTGAGGTTATAAAACCGTTAAAATTTTTATTACATTTTCATTAACTGTTTTCAATGGTCTTGTATTTCAAAAATGAGATGCTCATTTCAAAATTTTCATATTTTGTAAAACATTGATTAATGATTGTTTTGTGTTAAAGTGGAAGTAAAAATACGTTGCTTTTTGATTATATTTTGCATTATCATTGATGAGTAATGTTTTATCTGTAATTATAATAAAAACAATAAGCTGCGAATAAAATTTAGTAAACAAAATATTTTTGGAGGCGAAAATGGCGGATTTAATTACGAAGGATATGGTTATTAATGACGTGATAAAGAAATATCCAAAGACAATTACGATTTTTAGTAATTTTAAGGTAGATTCCTGCTGTGGCGGTGGTTTTAGTATCGAGAAAACAGCAGGGATGAGTGGGATCGACATGGATGCCCTGCTCAAGGCATTGAATAAAGTTGCAACCGCAAAATAGCAAAATCTGAATACATTTTTTGGTATTAGCGAATGCTGGCTAAAGTCAGAAGTGTTGCCGTTTTTGGTATTGAAGCATATTTATTGGATATTGAAGTTTATATCGCCAGGGGTGATATGCCTTATATTGCCATCGTTGGGTTACCGGACGCGGCGGTTAAGGAGAGCCGTGACAGGGTAAAGGCGGCGGTCAATAATAGCGGTTACAGGTTTCCTTATAAACCCATGACAATAAATCTTGCGCCTGCAGACCGCAAGAAAGAAGGTCCGGTTTTTGAATTACCAATAGCGGTCGGGATACTTATAGCAACGAACCAAATCGAGGTTCCGGATATCCAGGAATATGCCATTGCGGGAGAACTATCTCTGGATGGCAGGCTACGTCCGGTTAGGGGTTGTTTATCAATGGCGTTCAAGTGCAAAGAACTGGGGATAAAAAAATTTCTGGTGCCTTCTGAAAATGCGTCCGAGGCGGCGGTTGTTGACGGTCTTGATGCCATTCCCGTAGAAACCCTTACAGAGACGGTAGGGATTTTGACCGGAGCGATTCCTTCCGTACCACGCAAAATCGAACTCAACGAAGTGTTTAAGGAGTCTTCCGGCTACGACATGGATTTTTCAGACGTCAAAGGTCAGGAGCATGTCAAAAGGGCTTTGACGGTTGCTGTCGCCGGAAATCACAATGTGATTATGGTAGGGCCGCCGGGCGCCGGAAAGACGATGCTCGCCCAGCGAATCCCGACCATTATGCCTTTGCTTACTTTAGAGGAAGCTTTAGGAACTACCAAAATTTACAGCGTGCTAGGACTACTTGACCCAAAACAATCATTAGTTTCAACAAGACCATTTCGCAACCCTCATCACACGATTAGTACCGCGGGGTTAATTGGCGGCGGTTCATTTCCGAGACCCGGCGAGATTAGCCTTTCACATAACGGCGTGCTTTTTTTGGACGAGCTTCCGGAATTTGACCGGAGGACTTTGGAAGTGCTCCGGCAACCCCTGGAAGCAGGCAGTGTAACAATTTCGCGGGCGCTGAATTCGGTCACGTATCCTGCAAATTTTATGCTGGTGTGTGCCATGAATCCCTGCCCGTGCGGATATTATACTGATAAACGGAGGGAGTGCCATTGCACGCCGCATCAGATTCAGAATTATATGTCAAAAGTTTCCGGCCCGTTATTGGACAGAATGGATATACAGATAGAGGTGCCTGCCGTACGTTATAATGAGCTTGTTGCCGACAGGGAGGCGCAGTCTTCTGGGGATATTAGAAAAAAGGTGATGTCGGCCCGTGCAATGCAAAAAGAACGATTTAAGGACCAGCCGGGGGGTATGAATGCGCATATGTCTTCCAAACAGGTAAAAAAATATTGCGGAATGGATAAAGATGCAGAATCGCTTCTTTATCAGGCAATGACGGAATTGGGGCTTTCTGCGCGCGGTCATAGTAAGATCCTCAAGGTAGGGCGCACCATTGCAGACTTGGACGAAAGCGAGCATATAAAGATAGAACATATATCCGAAGCGGTACAATACAGAAGCCTGGACAGGGGTTTGTGGAAATGAATATTCTTTTGATCGACCCGCCTTTTTATAGATTCTTCAATTATTATAACCGGTATTTTCCTTTGGGATTAAGCTATCTGTCCTCAACGCTGAAAAAAGCCGGGCATCAGGTAACAATCTACGATGCCGACTGCAATAAAAATTCAAAGGGGATGGATTACACGAGGCTGCCTGAAAAATATCGCATTTACTTGAAGGAATTGAGGAATCCGGAAAATCCCATTATAAAGGAGATTTCGGAAATTTTTGTAAAATATCAACCTGAAATGGTTGGGGTTACGGTAATGACTCCGAAGGCTGCCGCTGCGTTCACCATTGCCTCACTGGCAAAAAAATTCAACAAAAATTGTTATGTTGTCTTTGGCGGCCCCCATGCGACTTTGAAGGCTGATGAGATCCTTAAAAACGCGGAAGACGTGGATTTTGTTGTAAATGGGGAGGGTGAGGCGGTACTTCTTGAATTGGTAAATACATTAAATTCGAAGAACAATAATTTCAGTACAGTACATGGAATTTCTTACAGAGACGGCGATAAGATTGTCCACAATAATACAAAAAAATTTATAGACAATTTAGATAATCTTCCGTTTCCAGATAGAGAAACATTGTTAGGATTAGATACGTATACCTCTGAAGATATGGGATTATTAATGGCGAGCCGCGGTTGCCCGTATAGCTGCTCCTATTGCGCAACACAGATATGGACGAGAAAGGTACGGTATCGTTCTTTAACAAATATTGTGGAAGAAATCAAGTACGTACATCATCGTTACGGGACCCGTCAGTTCACATTTAAGGATGATTCTTTTACTGTGAACAGAAAGAGGGTCATGGAATTTTGTAATATGCTGATGAATGAGGGTGTAAAAATTAACTGGGATTGTAATACACGGGTGGACTTAGTGGACCCGGAACTGTTGAGAACCATGAAGAAGGCGGGTTGTAACAGCATAAAGGTGGGGATTGAATCGGGCAGCGAGAGAATTTTAAAATTGATGGACAAAGGGATTACCTTCGAACGCACAAAAGAAGCGGCAAGGCTTTTCCGGGAGACAGGGATCCATTGGACGGCTTATTTTATGATGGGTATACCTACAGAAACAAAGGAAGACGTTAGAAAAACACTGGAATTACTGTATAAAATAAAACCCAGTTTCGCCTCAATCGGCGTCTATGAGCCTTTCCCGGGGACAAGGCTCTTTGACGTTGGCGTTGAACATGGGCTGGTTAACAAAGAAATGTCGTATGAAGATTTCTTTACCCGCATACCGAGCGATTATTATCTAAAGGACGTAAATCGAAGGGTTGATACTATGGATTCCGGTGATTTTGCAGCATTGGAAAAGGAGGTAAAAGACGCCTTCCATAATTACAATAAGGGCGTAATGCGCATCTTCGAAAGGGCGAGGGCAAGGAGCAGCGTGTATCTGCACAATCCCAGAATCTTTTTTAATGACGTTGAAAAATTCTTAGGCTGGGTTTAGCCATGACAATAAAGATTTTTAATTATCCGGTCTCAAAACGGCTCATAATGCTCATTTTGGGAGACCTGCTTATTGTAAACGGGTCAATCTTTCTATCGGCAATACTTCGTTTAGGGTTGAATGCCGGATGGGGCTATATACAAAGCAATCCCTGGTCGTTTATATTAACAGGCTGGATTTACATTATTACTTTTTTTTCCACTGAACTGTATGACATCCGAAAGGATTTTAAATCTATCGGGAATGTCATGGCCATCACGTTTGCCTCTACCAGCGCCTTTATCATTACAACGCTGTTGTTTTATATGAACTGGTCACTGCGAATAGGGCGGGGTGTGTTTATATTAAACGGCGTACTCATTACCCTTTTTATTATTGGATGGCGGATTTTGTACAGTTATCTCCTGGAACAGCCGATTTTTAAACGGAATGTCTTAATTATTGGCGCTGGATGGGCGGGAAAAACTATTTTGCAGGAGATAAACAGGTCGCAAAAATCTGGGTTGAGGATAGTAGGTTTTATTGACGACGACCCATTAAAGAAGGGTAAGCTTGTTGAAGGGTTACCCGTATTGGGAAATCGATATACTTTAGACAATGCTATTCGTCAAAACGATGTTGATCTGATAGTTGCAGCCATTACGCATGAAAAACATGCCGATTTAATTAAGGCATTGATTAATTGTTCGTGGAAGGGGATAGACATCATTGATATGCCCGCTATTTACGAGCAGCTCACGGGTAAAATACCGTTTAAACATATTAATAATATGTGGATGCTGCACATTGCCATTGGTAAGCCTAAGCTATACAGCAGATTGATTAAGCCTATTATTGAAACATGTATCGCCTTAGTGCTATTTATTTTGTTAATACCCGTCATGCCGATTATTGCGATATTAATAAAATGCAATTCCAGGGGCAGGGTTTTTTATACACAGGAACGCATTGGCAAGGATGGTAAGAAATTTACCATTATGAAATTTCGCACCATGGTTGAGAATGCGGAATCGCGTACTGGAGCGGTTTATGCCTCAGATAACGACCCCAGGATTACAAAGATTGGGAGATTTCTCAGAAAGTGGCGATTGGACGAGATTCCCCAATTGTTAAATGTTATCAAGGGTGATATGAGTTTGATCGGGCCGCGTCCGGAACGGGAAGTCTTTATCCGTGAGTTTGAAGAGAAAATACCTTTTTATACACAGAGGCTTTTGGTCAGGCCAGGCTTAACCGGCTGGGCGCAGGCAAAGTATCCCTATGCATCCTCAATAGAACAAACGGAAGAAAAATTACAGTACGACCTTTATTATATTAAGAATATGTCGTTTATCCTGGACGTTGTGGTATTTTTGAAAACCATAAGAGTCGTGCTGTTTGGAAAGGGAAAGTAATCTTATGAAATTCACAAAAATGCATGGAATTGGCAACGACTATGTTTATGTCAACTGCTTCGAAGAAGAGGTGAAAGACCCCGCAAAACTTGCCCCGATTATCAGCGACAGGCATTTTGGCGTGGGGTCTGACGGGCTTATTCTCATCCTGCCGTCAAAGGTGGCAGATTGCAAGATGCGCATCTTTAATGCCGACGGCAGCGAGGCACAGATGTGCGGGAACGGCATCCGATGTGTGGCAAAATACGTATATGACCATAAAATCACACAAAAGAATCCACTCACTGTTGAAACGCAGGCAGGCGTTAAGACGATCCAACTTTTTACAACGAATGGGAAGGTGTCCAGCGCACGGGTTAATATGGGAAAACCCAGACTCATGCGGTCAGAGATTCCCATGCTTGGCAAGGAAACGCAAGTGATAGATGAAAAGCTAACGCTAGGTGATGGGACATCATTTAACATTACCTGCGTCTCTATGGGGAATCCGCATTGCGTTATCTTTGTTGATACTTTTGATAATATTGATTTAACAAAGCATGGCGCAGGAATTGAGCGGCATCCCTCATTTCCAGAAAGGACAAACGTCCACTTTGTCAGGGCTCATAATCCTGGAGAAGTCACCATGAAGACGTGGGAACGCGGTTCGGGGATAACCCTGGCCTGCGGGACAGGCGCTTCGGCTGTGTGTGTTGCTGGCGTCCTCAATAAAAAAACCGGGCGCAAAGTTCTTGCTCATTTACCAGGAGGAGATTTGGATCTGGAATGGTCAGAAGACGGCAATGTTTACATGACCGGCCCGGCAACAGAGGTGTTTACAGGGAAATGGACACTATAAAGTGAATGCAAAAGCAAGAAACTAAAATGCAAAATGAAAAGTCAAAACTTAAAAAAATGATGAAATCACACATAATCGTTAGTAGCCTGTTATTCCAGATTCTAGCCTCTGGCTGTGCAACATTTAAGACCCCGGTTTCGCAGAAAGCGATCTGGGAGGACACATCGGCTATATTAAGGAATATACAGGGAAAACCTCAAAGCCTCTCGTTGCAGCAAATACGTGACAAGATAATCTCAAACAGTTCCAGGCTTACCACCTTTCGTGCTAACATAGCAATGACCCTTACTGCTCCAGACCTCAAAGGCCCTGTTCGCTGTACGGGATTAATACTATACCAGAATCCAGCAAGTTTACGGGCGGTGGGTTCTAAGTTTGCCACGACGTTGTTTGATATATCTTCTGATGGGAATAAATTCTGGTTGTACGTTCCCTTAGAAAACAAGGTCTACTCGGGCACGTGCAACGCCTTTCACAGGATCGAGGCGCTTGGCATCAACATCTTCCCGGGAGACATGGCAAGCCTGTTCAATTACAAGGAAATTTTAGAAAGAGAAAAACCAACCCTGGAAACCTGGCCTGCCTATTGGTTGATTCACATGCTGAAAATGGATAAAGAGGATGTGAATCTTAAGGGGAATCTTTTGGTTGACAGGGTTAACGGAGAGGTGTTTCGATGTGAATTGTTTAATCCGGATGGTTCCATACGGCTGCAGGCCGTGTTTACGAATTATGTAACATACAGGGAGTGCAGGATACCGCAAAGGATCGACGTTCGCTGGCCGGCATACGACACGACCTTTAGTATTGCCTTTTCCAATATTGTCGTGAATGGCAAGCTCGATCCGAAAATATTTACGCCCGCGGCATCCAAGGGAGCACAGGCCGTTACACTGGACTAGATCCCACTGCCGTCTTCAACGTCCATAATCTTATCCACGCGGCGGGCGTGCCTGCCGCCTTCAAAAGGAGTTTCCAGCCACAGCTTGACCTTTTGTTCGAGGAGATCTTCGTCTATCACATCGGCGCCGATGCACAATACATTGGAATCATTGTGTCTGCGGCTCATTTCTACGGTATAAAGATTATGGCATACCGCAGCGCGAACACCCTTAACCTTGTTTGCCACAAGAGACATGCCAATCCCCGTACCGCAGATCAGGATTCCCCTGTCGCATTCCCCGGACCCGACAGATCGGGATGCTTTTAACCCGTAATCCGGGTAGTCTACTGATTCGGTACTTGTGGTAGTCCCAAAATCCTTAACCGTGTGCCCCATTTGGGTCAACATGGATACTACTCGTTTTTTAAAATCAAAACCTCTGTGGTCTGACGCTAGTGCAATCTTCATTATCGTATTAATATCTTCCATGAAAAAACTTTTTAGAATTAAAAACTAAATATTATACTTTTACCAAACTATTTTCAAGGCAACTTCGGATAATACTCTCGGTGATAATGCCGTGACGAATGATCTCAATAGTGTCATCTTTCACTTTGAGCACCGTGGAAGATGAACGAAGCCGTGTCGAGCCGCCATCCAGGATCGTATGAATCTTCCCACCGAGATCCATGAGCACCTGTTGCGCATCTGTAGCAGGAGGATGTCCGGAAATATTGGCGCTTGTCGTTACAATGGGTAGTTTTACCGCGCGGATTAAATCCCTGGCTACGGCATTATCGGGAAGTCGTATGCTAATGTCCGAACCGTTCTTTAAAGGGAAAATAATGGACATCGCACCCGGCCAGAAAAGGGACATCAGCCTCTTTGCAGTGTCAGAAAGACGATCGACGTATTTTGTTACGTCATCGGGATCTGCAATCATCAGGGTTAGCCTCTTTTCTCCAGCCCTTTTTTTTACCTCGTAAATACGTTCGACGGCTTTTGCATTGTCTCTCAGTGCGCCCAGCCCGTATACTGTCTCTGTGGGGAAGGCGACAAGTTCGCCAGCCCTTAGAGCATAAGCCGCTGCTTCTATGTGATTCCAATAAAGAGCCCGATCTTTTAGATTAAGTATTATCGTTTTCATAAACACTAGTCTAAATTTTAAAGAGCCATATTTCAACATCTTTTATACCTTGACAATAAATTACTAAATTGGTAGAGTTTCAGCATGAAATTGAAAGCATATCAATTACCTTATTTATTCATGCTTTTAGGCGTTTTCTCCGCCTTTATTTCGCCCGGCAAGACGGCACTCTGCGCTGCAGAAAGCACTATGAATATTGACGAAATTATGCCCGGGATGAAAGGATACGGTAAAACCGTTTTTACGGGCGACCGGATCGAGATGTTCGGTGTGGAGGTATTGGGAATCCTGAGAAACTGGGAAGCAAAGAGCAATATGATCCTGATCAGGATGTCGGGTGACCTATTGGAAAAATCAGGGATTATTGCCGGTATGAGCGGCAGTCCCGTGTATATCGATAATCGCCTCATCGGAGCGGTTGCTTATGGATGGAGCTTCGCAAAAGAGCCTATAGCGGGTGTTACGCCGATTAACGAAATGAAAAGCACCTTGCTGAATGTGCCGGCACAGGAACAAGGCATTTCTCTAACCTCCGCTGATTGGGAACTGCCCTCTTTTCCTCAGAACGAGCCCGAACCAGGCTCGCAGGTTACTCCCTTGATGTCGCAGGAATTAATACATGGCGGCTCGGGTAATATCAGGCTTATGCCGATTCTGTCCCCTTTAGTAGTATCGGGTGTTGACGGCGAGGTGTTACAAAAAATGCAACCTCTTTTTAATACTCACGGATTGTACCCTGTACAGGGAGGGAGCTATGTTCCTTCTGCAAACCCCCTTTCCCGGGCAGATGCCGGTATCCCGGAAAACGCTCCACTTGTTCCGGGGGCATCGGTGGCTGCTATCCTGGTTAAGGGAGACCTCAGCGCCGCGGTCGTCGGTACAGTAACTTATGTAGAGGGAGACAGAGTGCTTGCCTTTGGGCATCCTTTTTTACAAACAGGGACAGCAGACCTTCCCATGGCGTCCGCTTATGTGTATGCCATCCTTACCAGCCAGTCAAATTCTGTAAAAATGGCTTCTCCGCGGGAAATCGTTGGTCGGATACATCAGGACAGAAGGGCTGGGATTGCCGGTATTTTTAGCGAATCATCCCGCATGGTGCCCTGCCGTATCGAAGTCGAAGGTTCACAGAAACTCGCATACGATTTTGAGATTGTTGATAATAAACTATTGACCCCAAGCCTTGTTCTGATGGCTACCCAGAGCGCCGTATTATCCACAGAAAAAAGGTTAGGGGAAAAATCTGTAAACATAAAACTTTCAGCACAGATCGATGGTTGCGAAAAACCCGTTGAGATCGAAAACGTCTTTTATGAACTCGACCAATCGTGGTTTCCCCTCAACCATATAGTCCAGTCATTTGCCATGATCCTGAACAACCAGTTTCAAAAAGTACGCGTGAACCGGATCGACATTAAAATCAGGGTATTGGACACACGCAGAACGGCATATATCGAGGCCATTAAGGTGGATAAAAAACAAGTTAAACCCGGCGACACGCTGCAGGTGGACGTGCGTATCAAACCGTTTACCGGGGAGAGTTTTTATCAAACGGTAATGATGCAAATACCGGAAGATACACTGCCGGGAAGTGCGCTGAATGTTACCGCCTGTGATGCCACGTACGGCCAGGCATTGAACATGGGCAGGTCTGCCGGAAAGTTCCTGCCAACGAATTTTGAACAGCTTTTGCATTACGTGGAAAACATGGAACGAAACAATAATCTCATGGTGCGCGTCCTCTTACCTAAAAAAGGAGTTACTTATAAGGGAGAAGGATTCCCGTCGCTTCCAACCTCGATACTTTCCATTATGAGTGTTTCCAATCAAAGCGGGATTGGCCCGCTCTTTGATGAAGTAATATCTCGTGTCCCAACCTCATATGTGCTGAACGGAAACCAAAGCATCCCGGTATCGGTCAAATAAACAATAAGGAACATTCATGAAAGCTTTACTCGTGGTAAAAATTTGTACGTTGTTTTTCCTCATGCTGCTGGTTTCACGCGCCGACGGTGCGGCCACAAATATCTGGACTCAATCTGTAGAATCTGAGTTCGACAAAGGTATTACCCAAAATGTATCTATCCACAGCACGGGCGAAATACGGCTTTCTCCCAAAATGGAGGCCGTTACGGGCGTCAAAAGCGCCTTCGTCTGGTCAATGGCTTCGGGATTACAGAATCAGGTATTTATTGGGACAGGCGACCCCGGAACCGTTTATTGTATAAAGAATGGTTCTGAGGCCGTAGAACTCTTCAGGTCACCCGAATTATACATCCAGAGTCTTATCTGTGATAAACACGGCAATCTCTATGCAGGCACCTCGCCGAGGGGTATTATTTACAAAATAAACAACAGGGGCGAGGCAGCGGTGTTTTGCAGTTTACCCGCTGCTTATATATGGGACATGGCGGTAGATAGTGATTCGAACCTCTTTGCCGCAACGGGGAATGAGGGTATGCTGTTCAAGATATCGCCCGAAGGTGTCCCGTCCGTATTTTTTGATTCACCTGAAACAAACCTGCTGGACATCCTGCTTGATCAATATAATAATGTTTACGCCGGAACAGAACCAAACGGGTTGGTTTATAAGATTACACCCTCAGGAGCTGTGCAGGTGCTGTATGATGCGAATGAGGGTGAAATTCATAGTATTGTAATGGATTTGTCAGGCAATATTTATGCGGGAACGGCGTGGGGTGCGCAGGTACAGGTACCCCCAGTTCCGGCTATCCAGCTCGTTGCACAGGCAGGAGTTGTTACACCTTTTTCTAAAGAAGAAAGGGCGTGGGATCTGAACCTCCCCGGAGAATTGCCAATGGCCCAGCCCGCAACAATGGCGCAGCAAAGACCGTCATCGAGAGAAGCCGAAGCGCCGCCGAGGGCTACTGGCATTCCCATGGCGCCAAATTATGTGTATAAAATTACAAAAGAAGGACTCTCCCGGAAAATATTCGAAACCAGCCAGGCGTTCATACTCGGAATATCTCTGGATACACAGGATAACCTTTATGTGGTTACCGGAAATAAGCCGGGTGTTTATAAAGTCAGCAAAGACGAGACTTCGAGCAGCCTGGCAGATGTTGAAGAGGCGCAGGCGCTTTGCTGCTTAAATACCGGCAATGAAGAATTATATGTGGGTACCGGCAATGCTGGAAAGGTTTACAAGGTATCACCTGCTTTTGTAAAAGAAGGGGCCTTTATGTCTAATGTGCTCGATACAACAACCGTCTCAAATTGGGGATGTATCTATTGGGAAGCTGCACAGCCGGAAGGCACGAACGCCGCACTGGCTACCCGTTCGGGAAACTGCGAGAAACCGGATCATACCTGGAGTAGTTGGTCAGCTCCTTACCAGTCGTCCGGAGACAGGATAACAAGCGCCCCCGCACGTTTTATACAATATAAAGCTACCTTGCAAACAACGAATACCGATACGACGCCTGCAATAAACATGGTATCGTTATCGTATTTACCGAAAAACCAGCCTCCTAAAATAGTCAATTTTACGATAGAAAAAGAACCTTCTTCATCGCAAAAACCTGCGGAGGTAAAGGCAGACGGCAAGACAGAAGCAAAACCTCAGATGCCGGCAGTCCAGAAACCGCATCACCAGATAGCTCAAAAAAATATCCAGTGGGATGTGGAAGACCCAAACAACGACTCCCTTCAACTGACAATACATTTTAAGGGCGTAGACGAAAAGGCGTGGAAGGTTATTGATAAGAACACACAAAAAAAGGGCGCTTGTGCATGGGATACCTTGCGTCTGCCTGACGGGAAATACCAGGTTCGACTGATAGCCAGTGACGAGCCTGATAATCCTCCGGAAACCGCTCTTACGGCTGAAAGCATCATTCAACCCGTTGTAATTGACAATACAAGGCCGGTTATAAAATCTATGAATACTGCGATGGGCGCTGATTGCAGGTATGTCGTTTCGGGCACAATAAAAGATGAGTACAGCAATATTATAAAGGTGCAGTACACAATTGACGGGCAGGATTGGATATCTGCTTACCCTGTGGACGGAGTTTTCGACAGCCAGGATGAGCCTTTCCAAATTACCACCAAACACCTTGCGCCGGGTGATTATACCCTTGTTGTCAATGCGTTTGACAGCGAGGGGAATATCGGGGTAGAAAAGGTAATGTTTGAGGTGAAATAAAAGTAATAGTTCACCGCAAAGGGCGCAGAGAACTCAGAGTTACAGTCCTCTCAATCCCCCTTAGCAAAGGGGGATACCCGAAACAATCCCCCACGTGGCCGGTTCAATCTCGCAGATTGAACCAGCGAAGGAAACAATTTCAAAATGAGTTTATTCCACACCCCTTGCCCCTTCCAAGAGGTGGATTCTCTTAATTCCCCTCTTGGGAGAGGATTAAAGGGGTGGGTCTGAGGGAAAGCTAATTCAAAGGTTAAGTCAGATTTTTCTTTGCGTCCTTTGTGTCTTTGCGGTAAACTATTATAAAATGGTGCGGGGCGTGGCTCAGCTTGGCTAGAGCGCGACGTTCGGGACGTCGAGGTCGGAGGTTCAAATCCTCTCGCCCCGACCAATTTGTCTAAAAAAACTTTCCATGCTGTTGCTGAAGATTTATTGAAGATATGATACCTGCGATGATCATATATTTTCGTGTAAAAAACCCACAATTTAAAACCTATCTATTGTAATTTTAAAACCAACCGCTAAGGATTACACTTTGTTTCGTAAAATTAGCTTCTGGCATTATCTGTTGCTGCTTTTGCCTATAACCGTTGTTGCAAATTGTTACCACTTTCCCACGGTTACAATCTTTATTTTATCTGCTGTTGTACTGGTTCCGTTGGCTTACTTCTTAAGCAAAGCCACGGAAGCAATATCAGAAAAAACGAATGAACACTTCTCCGGCATTATAAATGTGACCTTTGGTAATACGGCAGAATTAGTCATTGCTATCTTTGCCATTAAAAGCGGTCTGGTAGATATTGTAAAATATGCATTGATTGGCGCCATAATTGGTAAAATTTTATTCGTCCTGGGACTGAGCATCCTTGTTGGTGGAATAAAACACGGAGAATTAGAACTTAACGCGGACATTACCAGCCACACGATAATCTATCTTGCCATGGCTGCCATGTGCTTCGCAATTCCCACGGTGTTCGCAAGAGAAGGTACGATACCGATTATAGATAAATACAGCTTCAGTCTTGCCATAGTTTTGCTCGTTGTTTATTTTCTGGGGATATTTTATACCTTTATGAATCTTAAAAGCAAGGAATCCTCCCTTGTATTACATAATGCCATTGAGGCGACGGCGCCGAAATGGGGCTTAATACTGAGCCTTGCCGCACTGATTTTATCAACAGGAGGAATAGTTTATATCTCTGCGATACTGGTAAATCAGATCGAACCCTTCATTGCGTCCACGCACATTCCACGAGACTTTGTAGGCTTAATTATTTTACCGCTTATTGGAAACGTGGCGGAACACGCCGTTGCAACCATAAGCGCTATAAAAAACAAAATCAACCTCAGCCTGTCTATAGCGAATGAGAGCAGCACACAGATTGCGCTCTTTGTGTCTCCCATATGTGTCCTTGTTGCAGGCCTTTTTGGTCAAAATTTCAACCTGATTTTCAACAAGATTGAGTTGATTACCCTGGGCATGTCTATCGGCGGCACCTGGCTTGTAGTTCACGACAATAAGAGTAATTGGTGGGAAGGGATTTTATTGATGTCTTTTTATATTATTATTGCCATTACTGCTTATTTTTTATAAGCTTTTAACCGTACCTGTTATGTTTTTGTCTATTGAATTTAAAAACTAACCGCGAGGATATTATCCTGTTCCCGAAACTTAGCTTTTGGCATTATCTGCTCCTGCTTATACCGGTCACCGCTTTTGCCCATAATTATCACTTCCCCGCGGTCGCCACCTTTATCCTGGCATCGGCCGTTCTCGTACCACTGGCTCACTTTTTAGGAGAAGCTACGGAGGTAATATCTGAAAAGACGGGCGATCACTTTTCGGGCATTATCAATGCCACCTTCGGCAATGCGGCGGAATTGGTCATCGCAATCATTGCAATCAGGAGCGGCCTGATAGATATCGTAAAATATTCATTGATTGGCTCAGTTATAGGCAATATCCTGCTCATCCTGGGATTAAGTCTTTTTACCGGCGGTGTAAAATTTGGAGAGCTGAAACTGAGCCCCAATATTACCGGTCCTACCGTCATCCACCTTTCCATTGCCGCCATGTGTTTTGGAGTGCCCTCCATCTTCGCGAGAGAGAATTCCTTGCTTGCGCTTAATAAATACAGCAGCAGCATCGCCATAGTCCTGCTTGTAGTCTATTTTGTGGGGATGTTTTATGCCATGATAAATCGTGAGAAAAAAGAAGCATCCCAGGTTATCCACGAGGCGATTGAGGCCACAGCGCCGAAGTGGAGCATGGTGAAAAGTCTTATCATTCTGGTTTTGGCAACAGGTGGTCTTGTGTATATCTCCGAAATATTGGTTCATCAGATCGAGCCGCTCGTTGCAGCCACACACATCCCGCCCGCCTTTGTGGGCTTAATTATCTTACCGTTAGTCGGCAACGTGGCTGAACATTCCGTAGCTGTCGCTAGCGCCATGAAGAACAAGATCAATCTGAGCCTTGCCATCGCCGCAGAGAGCAGTACACAGATTGCCCTCTTTGTGTCGCCCATCTGCGTCCTTATCGCAGGACTTTTTGGCCAAAATTTCAACCTGATTTTTAACAAGATCGAGTTAATCACTTTGGGCATGTCCATTGGCGGCGTGTGGCTGGTCGTTCACGATAATAAGAGTAACTGGTGGGAAGGGTTTTTATTGCTCTCTTTCTACTTCATCATTGCCATCACCGCATATTTTTTATAGGATTGACATGAAAATACCCCTCACCTTAATCCTCTCCCACAAAGGGGAGAGGAAATCTTTCCCTCCCTTGATGGGAGGGATAAAGGGAAGGTAGGCTATTACCATTTTTCTGTGTAGTGTAAAGAGGTAAGGACATGCTCCGAGTCACACGCACCATCGCAATTGACGAAGGCGAGATTCATCAAAAATTCATCCGTGCACCCGGTCCCGGCGGACAAAATGTCAACAAGGTCGCCACCGCCGTGCAGCTCCGTTTTGATGTGATCAACTCACCGTCACTGCTTGGCGATGTTCGCAAGCGTCTGATCCACCTGGCTGGTAAAAGGATTACCGAAGAAGGCGTATTGATTATCGAAGCCAGTCGTTCCCGTACACAGGAACGAAACAGACAGGACGCAATCGACCGTTTGGTCGAATTAATACGTAAGGCAGCCGAGAAGCCCAAGCCACGCCGTAAGACAAAACCAACATTCGCATCAAAGAGTCGCCGGTTGGAGACCAAGCATCGCAAGGGCGAGACCAAACGCATGCGGCGGACCGCTCCGCATCTGGAAGATTAACTACAACATAGCCACAGAGGTCGTTGAGAAAAAACTTAAAAAAATAAGGTGAAAGGGAGAATAGGGGAGGGGGAGAGTAAAAATATGTTTCTTAGTTTTTCCCCAAAGATTCTCCATTTCCCCATTTCTCCTATATCTTTTTCTCTGTGATCCCGGCGACCTCTGTGGCAAGAATGTTGTTGAAAGGATTATAAATATGAGAAATCAAAACTTGAAACGAACAATTTTGTTTATAGGGATTGCCTGCATAATGTTCACTTGCAGAGTATATGATACTCATGCTGATATTTATAAAGACGGCAGGACTATCGTAAAACACGAGGAATTGCCTGTTAAAAGGGACGGTCAACGTATCCCGTTTAACCATCCTTACAAACTTACGGAAAGTTTCATCGCAAAAGCATTATCAGATATTTATTATAAAGAAAAAGGGTTGTTTAAAAGGAAGGAGACCCTGAGGGTATTTCAGGACGAAGAGATAAGGAAATTGGTTCCCCTCATTGTGCAGGCATTTTCAGTTGCAGTGCCCACGCAGGTCGTCGCCGTCACATCGTATTCTTATCGTATGATTTTATCCGACAAAAAGAATTATTGTATCTTATTCATTGCAGATAGCAGCTTAAATATTGTCTTTGGCCGTGTGCATATGTTCCAGACGTTTAACGACATCATGTCAGAGAAAAAGAGATACCTGATAACGCATGAAAATCCTGCATTAAAAAATCGTAGCAGCTTTTGGAAATTGATTCCATCTTCAGGGCAGCGGCTGGAGCCAGGCCACGAAAACTGGCTTGTCATAGATTTATCCAAATAAAATGTTTAAAGTTGTGACGAATCCGGAAGACCTGATCAAGGTCTTTATTGTGCGCGGTATCGTGTTCATAGAGGAGCAGGGCGTTCCGTATATGATAGAACGTGACGAACACGACTTCTCGGCAACGCACATTTTGGGGGAGGATAATGGAGAACCCTTTGCCGCAGGCCGCATCCGCGCCGTTGGCGAGTATGCGAAACTGGAGCGTGTGGCGATACGGAAATCATACCGGGGAAAGAATCTGGGGCACAAGCTGACGGAGTTTATGATACAGGTTGCAAAGGAGCAGGGATTTAAGAAATTCAAAGTCCACGCCCAGGCGTACCTCACCAAATTTTATCAAAAGCACGGATTTGAGATTGTCGGAGATATGTTTAAAGAGGCTGGTATTGACCACTATTTGATGGTTCGAGATGATTAAATTTAAAATGGATAAATTTTCATTGAATGAATCAAGAGTTTTTGCGGTCTTTAAAAAAGTTAGAAATCGGATACGGAAATATGTTCCAGAAGAAATAATTGCTGCGTGTATTACACAACTTAATGCCAATACGATAAATACAATTGACAACCTCAGGCAATATCCGCCTTGGTTGCTTTTACTTTTGATCAAGTGGACATTATGTTATGGAGATTTTCTTTCACCATCGAGACACCACCTTCTTCATGAAAAATTCAATTCACTCGTAAACTTGATGCATGATTTAAGTGGAAAGGTGCGATTGCCGAGCGAATACTCAAATGTATTTTTATTCTTTAGAAACATCGCATTTCAACAATTTTGGTTGCAGAGGGATTTCAATATAGCGTGTTTTGCTCGTCAAAGCTTGCTTTTTGATAAACAAGGCAAAGGGCATACATTCCAGCAAGAATTTATTCAAAAGGTAGGGTTTTCTATTTCTAACTTTATAGAACTTGCTGTAATGCTTTTGACAAAATTTATTAATGAGCCAAAGAATCCTTTTGTGGCTGAAAAATGGTTTGAATCTGCAAAAAATTCCTATCCGCCAGATACTATAAAGAATTTCCTTTTTGCTCTTTCTCTTGACCAAGGTGCACTGCGTAAATTTTTGATTGAAAGTGAAACAGAGCTATCCAGTAAGGCATATGAATTCTATGAGCAGACGCCTCTTAAAAAATACCCTTTACTGAAAGTTAATAATGGTTACTATTGCTTTCATCGTAATCTTCTATTTCGTGCAATCGAGACTTTTATATATGATACGTTAAGAAATGACAACCCGGAGCACTTTATGGAAAAATTCGGTGAAATATTCGAACGCTATGTTGAACGTGCTATAGCGTATACAGGGATACCTTTTCTATCCGAGAAGGAACTTGCCTGCCAACTTCCGGGAAAAGGGAAACTGGTAGACTTTCTAATTCAGAGTGACGAAGCAAATATATTTATAGATGCAAAAGGTGTTGAAATTGCATACCTTGGGATGGTAGGGCATAGACCGGATGTGATTAGAGATAAAACAAAGTCTTCTGTGATTAAAGGAATTCAACAGGGTTTTGAAACAGCAAAACGTCTCTCAGAAATGGAGAATAATAAGAGTATAAAAGAACAAAAACAAAATTATCTTTTGATAGTAACCTTCAAAGATCTTTTTCTGGGGAATGGTCATGATTTTTATGAGAATATTGCTAAGGAGAAATTGGATGAAATTGTTAATCAATATGGATGCTACCAATGGATTCCCTTCGAACATATGTATTTTCTCTCAATTGAAGATTTTGATCTTTTTGTACAGTGCGTTAAGGCTGGAAAAACAGGATTCATTGAAGGTTTAAAAAAAGCGGTAAACTCTGATAATAACTATTCGACAAAAAAGTTCGCATTTCAGTTACATATTTTGGAATGGTTTCCGGAGGTTGGACCCACAGAATATCTAAACAAAGAATACGAACGTATTTTCTCTTCTTGTATAGGTCGCCTCAAACATCGATAATAAGGCAGTAAATGTGTTTAATTGTATAATATTCAGGTTTGATCAAAAAAGGTTTAAACAAAAACTTATTCAAAAAATGGATAGCTTCTGCCATTAATTAAACTCGGTGTTTTACTTAATCCAGCCTACGAAATTGCCATATCTTTCTTGCTTTTTAATTCATATGATATACCTTGAGGCTCTGACACTTGTTCTGATGCGTCAAGAATTTCCATGGAGACGATCTTGCCGTCTTGTCCATAATCTATGATTATACCTTCCCGTAACTCGTCGCTTTCAGAAATCTTCGTCTTCCTGAATATAATGCTAAGGGAATCAGTTTCTGGATCATAAATCACCTTCATTTCGCCCTCCTTCTAACCAGTATTTTTTAAATTTGGAAGTCTTATAAACTGTTATAACCTCAAAGTTATCAAGCGTCTCTTTCCCAATAATTCTTAAAAGCATCTCTTTGTTTTCAAATTGATCATAGTATTTACCTTGAATTATAACACGTCCCTTTTTTGAGGATATTTTTTGTTGTGGCTGCATAACCATAGTTCGTATTAAATCTTCCTCAATATCCCTTCGCTTTGCTTCAAAAACAGCATGTCCAGAAAGGATGACTTCCATTCACACATTCCTTGCTTTCTTAATTTTGTTGTTCGTATAATGTTCACAAAAACAGCATTATGCCGATGTGAGTTCCCGTACGTGCAAAACCTCACTGTGGTTTATTGATCGAATGTCTTCTTGAGTTAATGTTAACATGGCAATTGTTTCGCCTCCAGCAGTGACAAATTCAACCTCGCAGGCCTTTCCATTCCAGAATCATTTCAAACCTTTTAACACGGATGGGTCAAATAGTCTTGATCCATGATGTACTGTTAAAATCTCAACTTTTCCATACGTTTTTTTGCTTCCTTTTGGGATACTTTTTTAGCCGAATCTGCCTGTTTGATACCCCGATCAATCTTATTTGTTTGGCATCATATGGGCGTTTGATGTTGTATTTATACAATAAGCGAGCTGTCTTTTCAAGCAAGATAAGTTTGGATTCTTGGGTTTTGCAGGTTCAATCATCCCCGATTGAATTGAAATGTTTTGGTTCAGTCTGCAAGCCGTGAACCAGCAAAAGAATTGGCGAAACTGGAATTCAAAAAGAGAAATACTCCATTTCAACCATTTTCAGGCCTGAAAGGCCGTTAGAATATAGCAGGGGGCAAAACCCCCTGAGAGAGAAAATAACAGAAAAAACCGTTTAGCCCCGAAGGGGTGAAAGGAGGTCATTTCCATATATAATTTTTATCGCATTCGATACCGTATTTATTGAAGAAATCAACAAATTCCTCCTGAAACGATTTTGTGCGATGATGGTTTTGCTGGTCTTGAATATATTGAATTACCGCGCTTTCTGACGATTTGCTCACGGAAAAGGCTCCGTATCCATCCTGCCATCCAAAATCAATTTTTTCCGGAAAGGTAGTACGAACCCATTTTGAAGAGTTTGTCTTTACAATCTCCATAAATTTTGAAACAGAAACGGTTTTAGGCAAATAGGTATAAAAATGGATAGGTCAGGCATGGCATTGATTTCAATCAGCGTTCCGCCGAGTTCTCTGATTATTCCACCAATATATGCATACAGTCCGTCGTTGATTTTGTCGTCAATCAAAGGTGTTCTGCTTTTCGTGCTAAACACAAAATGAATCCCTAAAAATGTGAATGTTCCAGCCAAGACAAGATTCCTTTTCTTTCGCCCCTTTGAGGGCTATTTTTGTGTTTTTCTTTATCCAGGGGCTTCACCCCTGGCTATATGCTCTCTGCCCTTTGGGCATGATAACTTGATTCAAATGTTCAGATATACCTGTAAAAAAGATTTTAATATACCTCCATCATCCAGGGGATGTCTTCGCTGGCGAAGCGGATGGTGGATTCCATCATGTAGTTGTATTCCGTCCTGAATTGCTCAAAATGTGCTTGTTCCATGTCTGCAAGCGCCTTGAATATCTTCCGGTCATTCTCATCGGTTGACGATTCTAATGCCTTTTTATAGAATTCGTATGCCCTGCGTTCCGTGTCCATTATAACCTTGATGGCCTCACCGAAAGTTGCTGTTTTCGGCGGAGTTTCAGGTCTGACGATCTTGCTTTCTTTTGCTTCTTGCACTAAGGGCGGCTTCTTAAATTTCTCCTGATAATACGAGACGAGGGATTCGTAGTGTCTCATCTCTATAGCTGCCATGACTTCGAATTTCAGGCGTGCGCCCTTATCCTCCATCTGGAGCGCCAGGTTGGAATAAAACCTGCTTGCCTTCAGCTCTTCTGAAATAGCCGTTTCAAAGACACTTTTGCTATCATTTGACATATATATCTGTTTTTATTTACCGGTGACGTTGTCTGCCAGGAGCGTTGTTATCTGCGTTTCCGGCGGCGGACTGTTACTTTTCTCTTGCCTGTCGCAGCGTTTCCAGCACCTTCTTTAAAACCTCTTTTTGTTTTTTCAGTATTTCTCTGAAATCCAAACTGTCCGTATCAGTGATTTCCATGCGAAGGTCGGAAAGATCGTTTTCCAGGATTTCTGTCAAAATATCTTTTTCGTCTTTTGTAAGATCTAAGTGAATCATAGTGTGCCTCCTTATTACGTAAGTAACGATGTAGGAACCACAGATTTCACAGCACGGCAGAGCCGCAACCAAAAAATAGTAATTTATATTTATGAATTTTTATCTGCGCAATCTGAGCAATCTGCGGTTTCATATATGTTCCGTCTGAAACTTCGCTTGATATTTTACTTGATTTCAACGGAAAATTTTACAATCTTTGGTTTTACCAGTCTCTCAAAATCCTTGTATGCCATCTTGACCAGTTCCCTGTGAGAACCTGCGTTGAATGCAATCTCTCTGTCTTCGGTTAGGGTTTTTGCTAGAAAAACCTCCATTCCGTAAAGATTGCCAAACGGCGGCATGGCGCCAATTTCACAATCGGGAAACAGGTCTTTGAATTCCTTTTCATTGGCAATATCAATGGTAACAGCCTCGGTGGTCTTTTTCAAGAGGTCAAAATCTACCTTACAAGAAGCCGGAAGGACGGCCATTGCCATTTTCCCATTCATTTTTACCATGACCGTCTTGGCCAGTTCTTTCCCGGGAATATGGGCAGATGTTGCCGTTTCCTGTGCCGTGAAGGCACGGGAGTGACTGATGACGACGTACTTAATACTGTGGCTGTCCAGAAATTCATTTAGTTTCTTTACCGGCATAAAGACCTCCTTTTGGTATTATTCCTTTTAAGTCCCCATTAACAAAGGGGGACTGAGGGGGTTGTGTTTTTCCCTGGGGTATTCCCCATTTTCATGAGGACAAGTTTACAACCCCCTAACCCCCTTTTTTAAGGGGGATTCTCTGTGTCCTACATTAAATTAGATTCTTCGCTTTGCTCAGAATGACATAAGGCGAAGGAATGACTGTTCTTGTCATTCTGAGGTCTGCCCTGAGCAACGTCGAAGGGGAGTGAAAGCGACCGAAGAATCTCGGTTTGAGATTCCTATACATTAACTAGGCCTTTGGCAACTAACAACACTGTAAGGCAAGGCGCGCCTTGCCACTACATAGGCGGTTTAAAATTCATCAACATTAAGTCAAGGCTTGTTCGAGGTCACTTATCAAATCATCCACATGCTCAATTCCTACAGAAACCCGGATGAGTTCGTCTGATATGCCTATTTTCTCCCGGACTTCCTTTGGAAGCGATGCATGCGTCATTATTGCCGGATGTTCTATAAGCGACTCCACGCCGCCAAGACTCTCTGCTAAAGAGAATATCCTTACTCGTTCAAGAAATCTTCGTGCTGCTTCCAGTCCTCCCTTTATGAAAAAGGTTATTATTCCTCCGAACCCGGACATCTGCTTCCGTGCGAGTTCGTGTTGCGGATGCGATGCGAGTCCGGGATAAATAACCCTTCTCACTTTTGGATGACTTTCCAAAAATTGCGCGATCTTCATTGCATTTTCTGCGTGCCGTACCATTCTAACGGCAAGGGTTTTGATGCCGCGGAGCACCAGGAAGCAGTCAAATGGGCCTGGTACTGCGCCTGCTGCGTTTTGAAGAAACTGGAGTTTTTCGTATAAGCCCTTATCGTTCATTACCAGAGCGCCGCCAATGACATCACTATGACCGTTGAGGTATTTGGTGGTGCTGTGCATGATGATGTCTGCGCCAAGTTTCAAAGGCTTCTGGAAGAAAGGTGTTGCAAAGGTGTTATCAACAACAACCAATATATTATGTTTTTTTGCGATGTTGGCGATTGCTTCAATATCAATGAGTTTAAGGAGCGGATTCGACGGGCTTTCCAGCCATACAAGCTTTGTGGTGTCTTTTCTATATCTTTCTAAGGATTGGGGGTTGGTTAAATCTATGAAATCGAATTCGAGGTTAAATTTTTTCAATACCTTATCGAACAAGCGAAACGTCCCGCCGTAGACATCGTCGCTGCAGATGATGTGGTCGCCCGCACCCAGCATGAGGGTTATTGCTGTAATAGCGGACAAGCCAGATGAGAATGCAAGCCCATAATTTCCTTCTTCCAGAGAGGCGATGTTTTTTTCCAGCGCCGTTCTGGTGGGATTGTGCGTCCTTGAATAGTCGTATCCTTTGTGCTTGCCGGGGGATTCCTGGACGTACGTGCTCGTCTGAAATATGGGCGTCATGATTGCGCCTGTGCCGGGGTCAGGCTCGCATCCGGCATGAATGGCCCGTGTTTCGAATTTCTGTTTCATAAATTTACCTTTTACACAAAAAGAGCATTATCAGAATTGTATAACTATTTAGATTAAAATTTGAAAAATATTTATTTTACCTCCCCTTTATCCCCTCCTTCGCAAGGAGGGGAATTGGAAATAGTCTTCACAATAATATCTTGCGAAACACCGTTGATATTTTTAATAATGTCATTACTGGTGTATCTCAACACTTTGACTCCTAAAGCCTCTATATCTTTTTGTCTTTTCTTGTCAGATTCAATCCGAGGATTATAGTAATGAACACCTCCGTCAATTTCGATTGCTAGTTTTAATTCTGTACAATAAAAATCAACCGTATAGTTTTTAATCCCGTATTGTCGTCTGAATTTTAGACCATTAAGCTGTTTACCCTTTAATTTTGACCAAAGGAATACTTCTGTTCTTGTCATATTCCTTCGCAGATGGCGTCGTTTCTTTAAATATTCTTTTTTATTGAATATTTCTGTCATATTGGAAGATGCCTTTCATCCCCTCCTTGCGAAGGAGGAACAAGGGAATTCTTATTATAACCACCCCTCAATCCCCTCCTTCGCAAGGAGGGGATGAAGGGGAGGTTATAAAATTATAACAAAGCTCTATTTTATTTTGAGTAGTTTTTCTACCATCATCACTCCAGAAAACCATTTGCCTTCATCCATTCGTCATTGTACATCTTGCTGAGGTATCTGCTGCCGGAATCCGGAAGGATCACTACGATATTTTTGTTTTCTTTTATTTCTCCGGTAATCTTAATGGCTGCCCATATGGCGCTGCCGCTCGATCCTCCCGCAAAGATGCCCTCTTCTCTTGCCAGTCTCCTTGCCATCAGAAATGATTCCTTATCATGTACCTGAACAATGTCGTCTATGAGGTTAAAATCAACAGCCTTTACAAGATAGTCCTCTCCAATTCCCTCTACCTTGTAAACGTGTGGCTTTACAAGCTTTCCGGTCTTGAAATAATCATAAAAAACTGAGCCTTCGGGGTCAACTGCAATTATCTTTATCTCAGGATTCTGTTCCTTGAGATATTTTCCGGCGCCGCTCATGGTGCCGCCAGTGCCTATTCCGGCAACAAAATAATCTACGTTTCCTCCCATCTGTTTCCATATCTCAGGCCCGGTGGTGTAATAATGGGAATCAATATTCCTTGGATTGTTGTACTGGTCCGGATAGTAAGAATTTGGCGTTTCTCTGGCTATTTTTTTGGCAACGCTGTAATAACTTTCCGGGGAATCTGGAGGGACGTCTGTGGGAGTCACGACCACTTCCGCACCAAACGCCCTCATCAGGTTCTTTTTCTCTTCGCTCATCTTATCGGGCATGGTAATTATGCATTTGTAGCCCTTTACCGCCGCAATCATGGCAAGTGCGGCGCCGGTATTGCCCGATGAGTTTTCTACGATAGTACCGCCGGGTTTTAAGAGTCCCCTCTTTTCAGCATCCTCAATGATAAACAATGCCATCCTGTCCTTGACGCTCCCGGCAGGGTTGAGAAATTCGAGTTTGGCGAATATACTTGTGTTTAGGCCACACGTAATCTTGTTCAATCTTACCAGGGGTGTCCAGCCGATGGTTTTCAGAATATCGGAAGTGATACTCCCGAATTTCTCTATCAGGGCGCGGAAATCTGCGTTGGTAATGGACATGATTTACCTCTTGAAAACTGTTTAAAATAAAGCAAATTTCTGGGGCTTTTCCTGAATAGGCGAAATTATTACCCACCCCTTATCCCCTCCCAAGAGGGGATTTTTTGATTCCCCTATCGAGAGGGGAAGGCGTGTGTTAAGGAGAATTAAGAAATAAGCGTTTTATACCTGTTTACCTAAGGAGAACGCCTTTCCAAGACATTCACCGATTCCGTAATAAGCACGTATTTCAGGGGCATACAGGAAGGGTTTGATTTTCTTTATGTCAGGAATACCCCCTTCTCCAAGTACAGATTCCTCGATTTTTACGTCCACGATCTCGCCAATAAACTGGGTATGCAATCCTATTTCTACGGTTTGTTTTAACCTGCATTCCAAAATCAATGGGAATTCCTTAATATAAGGGGCGTCTACAAGGTCGCTCTTAACCGGAGTAAGTCCGGTAGCGGAAAACTTATCTTCTTTGCTTCCGGATGTAATTCCAAAATGATCCGCTTCCTTTACATGCGCCTCAGAAGGGATGTTTATGGTAAAGGACTTTCGCTCCACAACGTTCCCATATGTATACGTGGCCTTTCTTAAGGAAATCGCAACACAAGGCGGACTTGAACAGCAGAGGCCTCCCCACGCCACGTTCATCGCATTTGGTTTTCCATCCTTATCGTAAGTTCCCACAATGAAGACCGGTGTTGGATATACGATGGTTTTTGCCCCTAACGATTTTTTCATCATTTTCCTCCAATATTTTCAGTAATTTTATAAACTCTTTTTTTGATAATTCGTATTTTCATTGATGCCGTCGCCCCTTTTGTTCAGAGTGCTGCACTTCGGGCTTTACAAAGAAAGGAGAGACTACAAGAAATATGCCGATGATGAGAATGGCTATGGCGACGATACGCCTTGCCACGGCTCTCCCGATTAGTCTGTGATATATCGACACGATCATGTTCCAGTGAAGCACTATGTGGGCGGTTAATAATCCGAGAAAGACGCACGCAATGATAAAATGAATCGTTCCCCATGCGTGGCGGTCCATTCCGAACAGGAACAAATCTACCTTTCTCCCATATACTGCAGGAGTCTCCTTGCCGGGCAGCAAGATAAACTTTGTGAGACATCCAATTCCTGCAATTGCCATGACACAGAGAAACATCACGGCATCGATGACGAGATTGATTTTTGATTTATCTATCGGTGCCAAATCCTTATTCCCGAAAGTTCGTAGGGGCACGGTGCTCCGTGCCCCTAATAAATATTTATAATTTCAATGTTAGAGATTCTTCGATCGCTTCACTCCCCTTCGACATTGTTCAGAGCAGGTTTTAGAATGACAAGAACAGTCGTTCCTTCTTCTTATGTCCTTCTGAGCGAAGCGAAGAATCTAATTAGCGTTTCCTCCATCCACTCCAGAGCGGAAAGCCTTTTTTATTTCGAAGCTTCAGTATTTCTTCACCTTTCTTTACTTCCGCAGCAATAATAGCGGGTTTCCCATCAAGGGTGATTCTTGATCCCGTAATCTCAACCTTGTCCTTAGGCTCGATCTTGGTGTCCTGGTTTTCAATATACCATCCCGGTCCCAAATGGACAGAAATGGTTTCTTTGGCCGTCTTTACCAGCAGATGTACGCCGTAGCACATCCCTTTCATTGGGGTAATTATATCCACGCTGACCACTTCTCCGCTAACAGTCTCAACGGTTTTTGGGTCATACATCCTGCTGTAAGGAGCGTCCATCCCCCAGCCGCCGCCTCCCCTCCATTGCATTCCCTGCTGAGCAAATGACTGACCAATGTAAACAAGACTAAATATAGAAATTGCTACTATCAATACGCCTGTTTTCCTCATCTTCTACTCCTTTCTATTATAGCGTCCTCAGAAATACCACCAAATCTTCCTTCTCTTGTTTTGTCAGCTGGACCTCAAGGATCAGGTTAAAGAATTCTACCGTGTCTTCCAGGGTCAGCAACCTACCATCATGCAGGTACGGAGGAGAGTCCTTGATGCCACGGAGTGGAAAGGTCTTGATGGGTCCGTCAGCGCCGGCCATGAGCCCATTGATCATGCGCGGCTTATAGAAACGCTCTGTCTTTAGGTTGTGCATGAGGTTGTCCGTGTAGTAGGGAGGTTGATGGCAAAAGGCGCACCTGGCTTTACCGAAGAATATATCCTGTCCACGGAGTTCTGCCTCTGTGGCCTTTTTTGGGTCCAGCATGCCATAAATGTTCAGCTTGGGAGCCGGAGGGAAGTCGAATAGTTCCTGAACCTCTGCCATGAAGTGCACCTGACTCGCCCGTTCGAGGATATTAACACCCTTTTTTGTCGCAATGACCGGATCGCCGTCAAAGTAAGCTGCGCGCTGTTCAAATTCGGTAAAGTCCTCAACACTTTTCAACGCCCGCTGCGAGCCGAATAATCTTTGAATATTCACCCCTCGCAGTGGAGGTGTATCAAGCCGATGTCGAAATTCCTGCGGCCGGATGTCACCCACAAGGTGGGTGGCGGCATTGGTGTGTCCATTTACGTGGCAGTCAAAGCAGACGACCCCACGGCTCGGTTGTTCCGAGCGACGGTCTTCTGTTTGGTTGAACTGCTGCTGAGGAAAAGGCGTTACTAACAGCCTTAAGCCTTCAAGCTGTTTGGGATTCAGTATCCCATTGAATAGCTCGTAGTAGTTGGCAATGGTCACCAGCTTACCCTGAGAAACGTCGCCCAGGTCAGGCCGCGTGGTCAAATAAATTGGCGGCGGGAACTCTGGCAAAAAGTGGTCCGGCAGGTCATAATCCAGGTCAAAACGGGTGAGGTCTCTCCCCTCTTGTTTCTTGATCTCTTCAATGTGAAACTTTGGGAAGAGCATACCGCCTTCGGCATGGTTTGGATGTGGAAGCGGCATGAACCCGCCGGGGAACAGATTCTTTTCGCGAGTTTCTTCCGGAGTCATAGCAGCCAGGGTTTCCCAGGTCACGTCTTTCGGGAGTTTAACCCGCACACCTTGTTGTATGGATTTTCCCCGAGACATTGTTATATCTTTAGCCGGGTTATCGCTTAGATCGTAACGTTCATTAAGCAAATCCATGTGACGCTTTATTACCTCTGGTTTAGCAGCCTTCATTCGGGCCATTGTGTCCTCAAAGGACTCAATTACTGTCACAGGCGCATAACTTGTTTTTACCGCCTTCTTTTTCTGGATGACGATTTTTATAGGTTTTTCTTCCTTGCCGGTTTTCTTTTCCTGGGCGTATGCTAACCCCAAGGTGATGAGCATCGTGGCGAACATCACCAACAATGCTCTTCCGTATTTTAAGACACCTTTTCTCATATTCATACTCCTTTCTCTATAAATTAGGTTGGGTTTTAAAAGACAAAATCCAACGAGTTCTTATTGGAGTAAGGGCAGGTTTGAAACCAGCCCCTACATTTTACCCACCCCTAAATCCCCTCCCAAGAGGGGACTTTCTAAGTTCAAAAAATAACTATGAAAAAATTGATTAAGCCAATAGAGCCAATTATAGGTAAGAGTCTCGACAGGGTGGAATCCTTTATTCACGCCCACCCGAAGGTC
>JACPHJ010000098.1 GCA_016188675.1 Planctomycetota bacterium | reverse complement strand
GTGTCGATAAGGAGGATGGTGTTATCTGGAAATATTTCGTGGAATTTGCGGAATGAGTCTTGTTCATCTTCAAAGGCCATTACCCATGAATGGGCAATAGTTCCAACTGCGGGAATACCAAGTTCGTAAGCCGCGAACACATTTGACGTGCCATTGCACCCGCCAATAAAACTCGATCTTGCGGCCAGAACTCCGGCCTGTGGGCCGTGGGCGCGGCGCGTGCCAAAATCAATTACCTCGCGTTCCTTCGCAGCATATATGACCCTTGACGCCTTGGTTGCTATCGATGTCTGGAAGTTAATGGCAGAAAGAAGATACGTTTCCACAATCTGTGTCTCTATAATAGGCGCGGTGACACGAAGTATGGGTTCTTCTGCAAAGACGATTGTTCCTTCGGGCACGGCGTGGACTGTGCCGCTGAAACGAAAATTCTTCAAGTATTCAAAGAATTTGTGGCTTACGTGGTTAAAGATAGATAATTGTCTTATATATTGAATAGCCTCTGCTGAAAACTTGAGATGGGTAAGATAGTGCAGCGCTTGTTCCAGTCCCGCTGCAATGAGATAAGAACGATTTTTAGGCAGGTGACGAACTGACAGTTCAAAGGTTGCAATATCCTGCTTATGCTGGTCAAAATATCCGGCAGCCATGGTAAGCTGGTATAAGTCGGTAACAATACCAAGTGAATTTTCTGGCAAAAATAAGGATTCCGGTTCTTTCATGTAAATGAATACATTCCTTTCCTGAGTCAATACCACCCGCTATGCGTGTGGTATCGACTGTGCAATATTACTGCTAAATTGCTTCAGGGTCAAGGAAAAGCCATGCATTTCAATGTCATTATCCGCTATTGCAATAGATTAAAAATATGCATTGTTTATTTTTCTGGCTTTTTTACGTCTTTTGCCGTGTTCTGATATTCTTTGATATTCTGGGCATTTCCAAGGTATTCAAGGGAATTTATTTCTTGTTTGTTTTGATGTCTTTTGATATGTTTTCTTTATTAGGTACGACATAAGTACGACATAAAATTGAGGTGATACATAAAACTATACAGTGATTAAGAGGGGTAAGATATGAAAGAAAAAAGAAGACCAAATAGATCGGATTTGGAAGCTGTCAGAAGTCAGATACTGGATTTTGCATGTGCCAAGCATGATTTTAAGCTGGAATCAGAGGACTTCCCCTTTGATGGGAATTGGAATGGGGTATTTTTGGTAAAGTTCAAGGATGATTCTGGGGAAGAAAGGCTGTATTGCGAGGCGCCGCTGGGTGAACATTTTATCAGGTTCGGGCTTGATCTGGAGGTTGATGAAAAGGTTTGGCGGGAACATGAGAACATCTTCCGCGAGGCGTCTGGATACGACGTGGCAATTTATCCATCCCTCGCAAAGGAAGGCGGGAAAAGGCATTGCCGGTTATCCATACGGGCATGGATTCCTAACTTTGGACAGCGCATCTTTGGTCTAACCATTTCCAATCTCATGGATTGCAAAAGGGCAATTTTGTTGATGCTTTCAAAGGGATAGCTTGTTCATATTAATTTGATCAGAAAATAAATAAATTACTCCCGTCCAAAGGTAATTCCTAATATTACCTACCTTTAGTAATCTCTCTCGTGTCCCATTTAGGAACGGTCGTTCATGGGGATTTTCATAGCTTAGTTCGAAGATTTCTGTGCAAAACAAATAACCATTAAAAATAAAAAGTATTTTTTAAAAATTTCGTGGTTTATCTTCAGGAACTTTGCTAAAATTTGATGTAATATTTATTAGTAAATAGTAATGATTACACAATTAGTGTTTGAATTCAAAAGGTAAAATTTATGAAAATTGCAGTTTCAGGTAAGGGTGGTGTGGGGAAAACGACCTTTGTGGCTACACTCGCAAAGGTTTTTGCGGAGAACGGTAAGAAGGTTATTGCGATAGATGCAGACCCTGTGTCTAATCTGGCAGTGACTATGGGTATCAAAAATGTATCTGAGATAGTGCCAATCAGCCAGATGAAGGATTTAATAAAGGAACGTACAGGCTCTTCAGATGAATACGGGAAATTTTTTTCGCTTAATCCCACAGTTTCTGATTTGCCTGAAAAACTTTCACTGGAACATGAAGGAATGAAGCTTATGGTATTGGGCGCTATAAACCGCGGGGGCGGGGGGTGT
>JACPHJ010000011.1 GCA_016188675.1 Planctomycetota bacterium | reverse complement strand
TCCAAAAACAGGAGAACAGGTGATCACAAAAATTTATAAAGCTGAGGAGTTCTATACGGGCCCGTATGTAAAAGATGCCCCCGATCTTATTGTTGGATACAACAGGGGTTACCGGGCATCTTGGGAGACGGTTTTAGGCAAATTTCCCAAAGAGCTTTTGAGGGATAATAATGAGAAGTGGAGCGGAGACCATTTAATTGAAGCCGAACTCGTTCCCGGAGTTCTACTTTCAAATAAAAAGATAAAAGCCGAGAATCCGGCTCTCTATGATCTTGCTCCAACGATTTTGGCAGAGTTTGGGATTTCCAAGCAAGATGGAATGGTCGGAAATAATGTGTTTACGTCTTTAAATGCGGCTATACCAAGATAAAAAGTAGTAATTAAGGAGGTAAAACTATGTTTGGCGGTTCTAAGGTTAAATTGGATAAAGAGTTACTTGAGAGGTGTAAGAAGCACGCAGAGGATGCAGGTTACAGTTCGGTTGAAGAGTTCATAACCTACGCTCTGGAAAAAGAGTTGAGAAAGGTAGAAGAAAGGTCTCGTGAAGGGGAAGAAGAAATCACAAAAAGGTTAAAGGTACTTGGATATATAGAGTAATCAGCATGAGAGCAGCTACTTTTTCGGTCACGAATAACACAAATAGATTGGTTTTAGGTCTTGGTGTTAACTAGTTCCTATCACCTAACACCTGTCACCTAAGACCTAAACTTAGAGGAAAGGAAATCCATGGGATATTTTAATTTATACTTAAGCCGTGTCATTGACTTGTTGTTGAGCCCGTTTAGAACTTTAGACCCTTTTTGGCCATTATTAATCTTTTCTCTAATAACCGGAATCATAATGCTTGTTATATTTCGTTACACTTCCAATCAGAAGGAAATTAAGGAGGCAAAGGATAAAATCAGGGCTTATCTCTTTGAAATCCGGCTTTTTAAAGACGATTTGGGAATTCAGCTATCTGCACAGAAGAACATATTAATCCACAATTTGAGATACATGAAGCATGCACTAAAACCCATGCTTTTTATGATAATACCAGTGGTGATTATTCTTATTCAACTAGACGGCTGGTTTGGATACAGACCTTTAAAGGTGGGAGAATCCGCTATTGTATCGGTGAACTTCTCAGACGGTCAAGCTAATGCCTTACCGGAAGTCTCTATACAAACCGATAAAGGAATCATAGTGGAAACTCCTCCTCTTAGAATTCCGACGCAGAAAGAGGCAAGCTGGAGAGTTCGCGCAAATGAAATTGGGGAGCATGATCTAAGGTTTAATGTCTCAGGCAGTACATTTGATAAGAGTATAATTGTATCAGACGGACAACTTAAGCGGGTATCGCGTGTCGTTGCTTCTGGCTTTTGGGACAATTTCCTGAATCCCGGAGAACAGCCGCTTGCCAAGAACTCTCTGATGAAAAAGATTGAGATTAATTACCCATCCAGGTCTATTGAAATCTTTGGATGGGGTATTCATTGGCTTGTAGCATTTTTTATTCTGTCGATAGTTTTTGGCTTTGCGTTTAAAGGTTTATTGAAGGTTGAGATTTAGAGTTTGTTTGTAATAATCAAGATTTTTCTCTCGGGCAATGTCAGCACAATTTTTATCATCTGTCAAAATTCTCAAGGCTGTCACTCTGAGCGTCCACACCACTGTCATTCCGAACGAACGTGAGGAATCTAGTTGGTTTCAGGATGACAGAAGGAAATGTCGAATGACAGTTACTTGATAGGAATTATTAAACTAGGGGAGACTTACCTCCACGTTGTCTGTTTGCTCAAATTTAGAGATTTAGAGTTTATTGTACTAAAGATTGAATGGTTGTTGGTTCATGGAATAACTCCTATACAGGATGCTCGACCCAGCCCTTTTCGACCGATACACCTCTCAACATACTTAGAATTTCATTATTCAAGGAGTGATGAGTTATGAAAGTACTCGGTATCTCTTGTTTTTATCATGACAGTGCTGCCACCCTCGTCAGGGACGGGGAAATTATTGCAGCAGCTCAGGAAGAACGGTTTACTCGGAAGAAGCATGATTCTGAATTCCCAAAGCATGCCATTGATTATTGTTTACGAGAAGGAAACGTCAATATCGGTGGAGTGGATTACGTTGCTTTCTACGATAAGCCTTTTATCAAGTTTGGTTGAAGGAAATTTGGGGTTTTCTCAATGCTAGGAAAAAGTGGTGGTTGACTCCAATTGTTCTCTTTTTAATTATACTGAGTGCGTTGATTATACTAACTTCAGGCTCTGCCGTGGCACCGTTTATATACACTTTATTAACAATACCTGTTGAATACTCCGTAGTTCGTACTACGGGGATGAAAACAGGTTGCCCGTAGGGCAGAAAAGAATATAGAATCTGGGCGAACCCTATAATAAATAGAACTACTAGTCTTTTCAGGAAACAGCAAGTAGGTAGGAGCGGCTTCCAGCCGCGACATGGGTAATCGCGCCAAGATGGCGCTCCTACAGGGGACAGAGGAGTGTAAAATCATTAGCGTTATGTATAGTATCACGATAGCAAGCAATTAGCTTTTGATTTTAGATGCCCCGTGGCTCTGCCACAGGGAGCTTCACTTTAAGTTTGCTTGGTATCCTGTAATAGTGGGAAATCATATGGATTGACGAACGCAATGGAGCGGTTATTGAAAATAAATCCGTTTAACGCTACTTCTATTATATTGTCATTGCGAGGAGCCCTTCGGCAGAGTTTATCCTGAGCGAAGTCGAAGGACTCAGGGTGGACTCCGCGACGAAGCAATCTATAGAGATTCCTCACAAGCTCCCTCACAGGAGTTTACCCTGAGCCCTTCGATTCTCTCAGTGCGGGCTCCGCCGAAGGGTTCGGGACAGGGTTCGGAATGACACCTCGTGTCTGATTGCTTCGCGGAGTTTACACTGAGTGAAAACGAATGTGCTCGCAATGACAGTTGCGACGTTATAATTGTAAGACCATAGCCTGTAGCTTGCTGCAGGGTTTTTCATACGTATTACGTATTTAGAAGAAAAAATGAAGATATTTAACTTATCCTTGTTTAGTTTTGATTGCAAAGATAAAATTACTATACATGAAATCATATGAGGACGCTCTTAATGA
>JACPHJ010000100.1 GCA_016188675.1 Planctomycetota bacterium | reverse complement strand
GATACGAACTCCCATAACTTCTCAAAATAAAAACCGGTTTTAGCAAAAAATCCCATCTTATTTGGAGCATACACGCGAATAATCTGAAGGACGGGCATTGCTTTTTCCGTTCCGTCAGCAAGCAGCGCTACAATCTCTTTTTCTCTTGCGCTGGCGTAAAGCCCTGTGAGCGTATCCTCTTTTTCCCTGTAAGACCTTTCAAGGGCGTCAATATGTGCCCTGATAGCCGCCGTCTTTTTTTGGATTTTCTCCGTTGGATGCTCAAATGTGAGTCGTTTCAACTCAAGACGGTATTTTTCCATATCGTAGTTTATATCGCCAATCTCTTTTTTCTCAATGCGTCGTATCTTTTTAAAGAGCGTATGGCTTGCCCCCAGCAAAGCGGTCATTTCTTTTAAATCTATGGGCTTAATGTCATCCCCCTGTTTCAGCCCCTTTAAAAAACCATACATATTGCCCCACTCGCGTCTTTCGAAAACCACCGATTCCAGGGGATACTCACAGGATACAATGTTTGTATTGTCTACCCACCTGAAGTCCAGGCCGTAGACGTCCCTGTTGCCTATCTTCAATTTTGTTCGATAAGAGTCCTTTTGGTGAGGGATAGACTCTCTCTTTGCAATTTCTCCCAGAATTACAGCGCCGTCCTCAAGCGACATCTTTGCAATCCTGTGGGGCCAGAATACGCCGAGCCCATTTATCATGATGAGCATGATTAATCCGCCGATCATTAAGAGGCAGACCGTCAGCGTGCCTGCGGTTAACCAGATATAAGGATTGCCTGATTTAAAAAGTTTCTTCATAACTTGATTGTATCGGAATTTTCATTTTGTTTAAGTGGTTTTCGAGTCCATAACTACTATGGTAAATAGTCTATAGAAGACCTCCCCTTGATCCCCTCCTTGCGAAGGAGGGGAAAGAGGGGAGGTTATAACTTGCCATACCTTTGTCTCATTGAATGGCGCACCGTTTCCGCAGCGGTATTAACGATAAAGGTCGTTACGAAAAGGAGCAGGGCTGCCAGAAAGAGCACACGATAAAGCGTGCCGCCAAACGGCGCTTCCGGTATTTCAACTGCAATATTTGCCGCGAGCGCCCTGAAGCCGTTAAATAAATTCCAATCCATAATGGGGGTATTGCCCGTTGCCATAAGAACGATCATCGTCTCTCCTACCGCCCTTCCAAAACCAATCATGACGGCCGAAAAAATTCCCGGACTCGCAGTCGGAAGCACTACCCTGATGGCTGTCTGCCACGGAGTTGCGCCAAGCGCCAGGGAGGCCGATACAAGATTGCCGGGAACGTTGCTTATTGCATCTTCAGATATGGTAAAAATAAGCGGTATTATGGCAAACCCCATTGCAAAACCCACGACAACGGCGTTTCTCTGGTCGTATTTCAGACCCAGAACGTCCAGAAGCCATTGCCGGTAATCTCCTCCAAAAAAGAACGATTCAAAGATGCCATTGAGCTGAATGGATGCATATATTGCCCCGATAATAAAGGGTATCAAAAACAAGGCCTCTGCCCCGTGCCTGTACCGGTCTTTTCCAAAGACCGGCAGAATTTTCCAGATAAGAAGGGCAATGATAATGGAGAGTGTGATAAAAAATGGCATAACAACTATTGAGGGAAATATCCTTTCCATCAACGGCGCCAGCCACAATCCCGCAAGGAATCCGAGGATGACGCTGGGAAGGGCTGCCATGATTTCAATAACGGGCTTTATTGATTTTAAGGTTTTATGGAGAAATTGTGATGTGTAAAGTGCGGCAAAGATTCCGATTGGCACTGCGATGAGCATGGCATAGAGAGTGCCTTTGATCGTGCCAAAAATCAGCGGCACCAGGCTCAACTTGGGTTCAAAGTCATCTGTCCCGCCCGTAGATTGCCAGACGAACTCCGGTTTTTCATAACCCTCGTACCATACCGCTCCGAAGAGGGTCTTTAAAGTGGTTTCCGGGTGTGGATTTGAGATATCCCACTGGAATAGATTGTTATGAGAATCAACTGCCAGGATACCATTGGCTTTGGGTGAAAAGGCAAGGGCAGTGGAAGCGGATTTTGTCTGAAGGAATAAAAGCGTCTGCTCAGAAGTAGCATGGTTGAGGTGAATCGTTCCGTCAGATGCTGCGGTTACAAACCCCTTGTCCCTTGTGGACGGTGCGATAGATACAACAGGGGCAAGGTGCGATCTGAGCGTGTGCACATTTTTAAGCATCCAGCCTGAGGCAGATACCTCGTCTCTTACCTGCATCCAGACGTTTACACCACCGCCCTGATCGCCGGCTACCAGCGAAACGTCTCCCAGCAGAAAACCTAAGGCAGTTACTGCCTTAGCAGACATCTTTGTCTTTTCTACCAGGAAAGGATTTTCTCTATCCCGGACGTTTATATGAAACAACTCCCCTGAAGCTGTGCCGATATAAAGATTCTCCATAAAGAGGTCGAGCGCCAGAGAGGTTATTTCGACACCACTTTCCTGCGCTATGAGATTCGTAATATCTTTTTTAATTTCCTTGCTTTCTGCCTCACCCAGAAGCGTTTCTTTTATCTCCGTAGACTTCAGTATTAATCTGCTGTCTTCTGTGCTAACTGCGGTAACTGTTGTACCATTGTCTTTTTTAGATGTAATGCATTTGAAAGCCCTTTTTTCATCATCAATCTGCACTGCTTCCTCTTCTGATACCACAGGAAGAACGGTCCTTTTTCCATCATCAAATGATTCAGAAAAGGTAATGGAAACCGTTATAATCCTTCCGTCATCCGTTCCCAAAACAAGGCGATTATTATCTTTACTGACCGATGTTATGTAACTACTCTGTATGTTGGTTTTGTGTGAAAAGTTTTTTACCCCTCCTTTATCCCCCCCTTGCGAAGGG
>JACPHJ010000099.1 GCA_016188675.1 Planctomycetota bacterium | reverse complement strand
CGTTTTACATTTCCAGTCACCATGTGCAACAGCGATTGCATGCAGTGGCAGGGATTACAAAAATTTCTCTGTCATTCCTGAGATCCCATACTATCTTGGACACGTTGCAATTGTACCGTATCTGAATCCCGGATCGAACGAGCTTGCAAGGGAAGTTATCTCAGCCATGAAAGAACACGACCTGGCAATTTTGAAGAATCACGGACAGGTGACCGTTGGAAAGAATTTCGACGAAGTGATTCAAAAAGCAACTTTCTTTGAACTGGCATGTGAAGTTATCCTCCATGCAGGCAATCAAATTCAATTTCTTTCTCAGAGTGCTATTGATTATCTTCGCAGTATGTATTTAAAATCCTAAACGTAAATAAAATAAGTGTTTTATGAGTAAAAATAAAAAACCTGAAGTATGGAAAAGGCACCGTGTCGAGAAAGGTCCGCATCTAGAGATTTTACAGGCACGTTTTGATTGGCTCAAACATCCAAAAAGCCAGAAAGAGATGAAACGTCTGGTTCTTGAAGCGAATGATTGGGTGAATATCGTTGCAACCACTCCGGGCAATGAAATTGTGGTCGTTCGGCAATATAGATTTGGTACCGAAAAAATTACTACGGAAATACCGGGTGGTATGGTCGATGACGGTGAAGATTCCAAAGCAGCAGCGATTCGTGAACTAAAAGAAGAAACCGGCTATACCAGCGCCAATTGGGTTTATCTTGGTTCTGTCGAACCAAATCCGGCAATTATGAATAATGTGTGCCACTCATGGCATGCGAAGGATGCCATACAAACAGAAGAGATGAATCCCGATGATGGGGAAGATATTATCGTTACAACGTTAACCCTCGACGAAATACGCCACGAAATACAGGCGGGGAGTTTCAGGCATTCACTGGCGCTTCTGGCGCTCACGAAGGTCTTTGACTTATGGAACGGAAGCACTTTTAGTTCAGATCATCACACTTGATAAATTTGATTCTTCAGGAAATTGTGTGGAAACAAGTTCCAAAGAAAAACTCCTCCCTCTTGATGGGGGAGGCTAGGTGGGTAATGTAGGGGCAGGTTTTAAACCTGCCCCTACTACGCTCCCTTTGTCCCTCCCATCAAGAGGGAACGCTAACAAGTATAGCCTGAAGAACCAAGTATTTGTGAGTATTCTTGCCTATGAATATGAAAGTTGCAAGCTTTAATGTCAATTCGATCAGGGCCAGATTAAAGATACTCCTTGACTGGATACGGAAAGAAACACCCGATGTCCTGTGTCTTCAGGAAACGAAAGTACCTGATGCCGATTTTCCACAAACGGCTTTTGAAGAGATAAATTACCATGTTGTTTTCCGTGGCGAGAAGTCATACAACGGGGTAGCGATTCTCAGCAAAATTCCCTTGAAAAATGTCCAAATAGGTTTTGATGAGTCTGAATCTGAAGGAACACGCCTGATTGCCGCCACAGGTAATAAAATCACAATAGTCAATACGTACGTCCCTCAGGGTGTCCACCCGCTTATGAAGCAATTTCGGTATAAATTGGATTTTTTACGAAGATTGTATGACTACTTTGACAAAAACTTCCAGCAAGATACAGCATTGCTGTGGATGGGAGATTTCAATGTTGCCCCTGAACCCATAGATGTCTATGACCCCAATCATCTACTTGGAAACATAGGCTACCATCCTGATGAACACGCAGCTCTTCAGAGATTTAAAGAATGGGGGTTTGTTGACGTATTCCGGTTACATCAGCACGATTCCGGGCAATATACCTTCTGGGACTATCGGGTAAAAAATGCAATAGCCAGAAAAATAGGCTGGAGGGTTGACCATATCTGGGCAACTCAAACTCTTGCAAAAAAATCAACAAAGGCATGGATTGATATTGCCCCCAGACTTTTACCAAAGCCATCGGATCATACATTTATTGCAGCGGAATTTGAGATTTAAAGGCTGTCAGATTGTTCAGTGTCAAGATGCTTCGTTCAGCATGACAGTGTTTGTCATTCTGAGCGGAGCGAAGAATCTAAGTAGGATTTGAGAATTTCAGAGTAGCCATAAAGTTACCTGATCAGCAGAAGCACAGTGTTCCGTGCTCTCCTTTGCTGGTCAATCGTCCTCGATTGAACCAAATGTTTCGGTTCAGGCTACAAGCCTGAACCAGCGTAGGGGCTGGTTTGAAACCTGCCCCTACATGATGTTTTGGTGCATAAAAAAGTCGTTGCCAAAGGCAACCTAAATTAAAGGGGGGTAAAAGGGGTTTAAAGCACAGTGACGGTTACCTCGGAAATACTCATGAAAGTGGCATATAAAACCGATATCGGTAAAAAGAGAACGCATAACGAGGATAGTATTTTAGTTGATGAATCCATGCATATTTTCCTGCTTGCTGATGGCATGGGAGGGCATCAGGCAGGAGAAGTGGCAAGTTATTTGGCGGTAAAAGAAAGTTACGCCTGGCTCAAAGAAAATATTGACAAGGTCAGAAGTAAGGAAGTTGTGTCAAATCTCCTTATCGAAGCTCTTTTGAAGTCACACCATACGGTAAGGGCAGGGTCGGCGACAAACATAAATCTTGCAGGCATGGGGACAACCCTCATACAGATGTTCGTTATTGCGAACAATGCTCATATATGTCACGTTGGCGATAGCAGGGCGTATCTTATCAGAAATGGGATAAAACAGATTACCCAGGATCATACCTCTG
>JACPHJ010000093.1 GCA_016188675.1 Planctomycetota bacterium | reverse complement strand
TTCCTATACTTATTTATAAAGGTATTCCGAAGGATTTTAAAGAGCCATGCCTTTATGTTTGTCCCTTTTTGGAAAGTATCGAAAAACCGATATGCTTTTAAATACGTTTCCTGGACAAGGTCTTCAGCCGCCTCCTTATTGAATACCAGCCGTATTGCCATGCTATAGAGGGAATCGATATGTTCCATAGCAACATCTTCAAACTCTTTTCTTCTGTTGTTTTCTTCCCTCATTGATAGCAATTTCCTGGTTTATGAAACAATAAAATATAGAATAAGGTTCCTGTTTATCTAAAAATATTATATAAATTTAAATATGTTAATTCAAGAAAATATAGCGTTGGAGAAAATGGCAGACTTCTGATTGTGTAAATCTGATGGATAAGCGAGTAACGGAAGTGTATGAAAGATAAGAGTTAAGGCTCCACCGCAATGCCGTGGGAGACTATCTTTTGGACCCGTATTCACGGTGGTCTACCCCATGATAGTCTTGTACCTTTCTTCATTGAGAATTGTACGCCTACTAGCAAAGACGGGTTCCCAAATTATTGTTATAGGTCCTTAAAAACAATGCCTCGAAACACGTACATGGCAGAGCCTTGATTAATTAAATGTGGCGTTATAATAGCAATTTCACTGTTCCTGCGCAAGCAAAAAACGGCGATCGAAATGGATTTTCTTGACATAATACATTTATAAGGTTAACATAGCCCAACATGAAACTCGGAGCAAGTTATTTTGGGAATAGGATATTACGACATGTCCGCGAAGACATGAAAAAGATGGTTGGCGATGGGTGCAATTTCGTCGTCCACACCATGAGTGAACATGACATCACATATCATTCCGGGACGATGGTTGATATTGTGAAGGCAAGTCGTGACGTTGGACTTGAGGTTTTTCTTGATCCGTGGGGTGTGGGGCGTGTATTTGGCGGAGAATCGTTTTCCACCTTTGTAAAAACGTATCCTGATTGCAGGCAGCGATTAAATTTCCCTGAATGTGAGATGAAGGTATACAAGGCATGTTTGAATTCAAAAACGTTTCGGGATAAAATGATTGAATGGATAAAACTTGCCGTAGAAACAGGCGCTGAAGGCGTATTTTGGGATGAGCCTCATTTGTTTTTTGGCGAGTTTACACCCTTGTTTGGAGGTAAAAAGAAGGATATCTGGGGGTGCACCTGCGGGGTATGCAAGGATATTTTCAAAGAGAAGTACGGCTACGAGATGCCTATTGATTTTACGGATGATGTGAAGGCATTCCGTCAGATGACTATTGTTAACTTCCTGGAATGCATGGCAAATGAGGCATCCAAGAAGGGATTAAAAAACTCGGTTTGTTTATTTCCGACTACCGATCCGAGATATGGCATCTACGAATGGGAAAAGGTCGCCATGATCAAGAGTATGGATATCTTTGGAAGCGACCCTTATTGGTATGCTTACAAACAGGACGTAACGGAGTTCGTGCGCAGCGTGTCCAACGAAGTCCTGGCGCTTTCAAAAAAATATAATAAAGAACCTCAAATCTGGATCCAGGGCTATCGGGTGCCTGCAAACAGAGAAGAGGAAATTGTCACGGCTGTAGATGTCGCTTATAACGCGGGCATTCGGAATATTGCCACGTGGAGCTTCGAAGGAACGAATTGTATGACGTATGTCCGGTCTGAACGTCCTGAAATTGTTTGGCAGAACGTCCGCAATGTCTATTTGAAATATAAGAATAAATAATTTTAACCACAACTTCGTGTTCATTCGTGGCTAGATGATTGAACATAATGAATGACAAGATAAAACATATTGCAGACCGATCCTTACAGAACAAGCCCATCAGCCGTGATGATGCCCTTTACCTAATGCAAATTGATGGTGATGAAGTCTATGATTTATTTTATTGGGCAAATCAAATACGCTTGAGGTATTTTGGTCATTTTGTAAAGGCATGTTCTATCGTCAGCGCAAAACAGGGACAATGCACGGAAGATTGCAGTTTTTGTTCTCAATCCTCACGTTACCACACCGGCGTTAAAGAATTTCCACTTATTGATACAAACAGGATACTTGATGTCGCGAAATGTGCGGAGCAGGCAGGTTCCAACTCCATTGGTATCGTTACCAGTGGATATAGCATAGGCAATGCTGACGACCTTGATAAAATTTGCGAGACAATAAAAACAGTCGCAACGGATACCTGCATCCATCCGCACGGTTCTTTTGGGATATTGACAAAGGAAATGGCCGAATCTTTAGTAAAATGCGGACTAAAAAGACTTAATCATAACTTAGAAACTTCTGAAAGATTTTTCCCCAATATATGCTCAACGCATACGTTTGCCGATAGAGTAAACACAATTACTGTTGCCAAGGAAGCCGGGTTAGAAATATGCAGCGGTGCAATTTTTGGTATTGGAGAAGGGATAGATGACCGCATTGATCTTGCGTTTACCTTGAAAAATTTGGATGTCGCTGTCGTTCCGCTTAATTTCCTGCACCCTATTTCCGGCACACCATTGGAGAGCAGTATTCCATTGTCACCTATGGAGGCATTAAAAATTATTTCTGTATTTCGATTCGTTTTGCCTGACAAGGAAATCAAGATTGCAGGTGGAAGGGAAAAAAATCTTCGGGATCTACAATCATGGATGTTTTATGCGGGCGCCAATAGCACCATGATTGGGAACTACCTGACGACAAAGGGAAGAAAGGTCGAAGATGATTTAGAAATGATAAAGGATCTCCATTTGGAATTACAAACCTCCTAACGACCGAATGAGTCGCAAGGATAACGTGGGCGGCTTTTCAATGTAAAGCGAAGAGTCTCTTCGCTCTGCAAACCGCATAAATAAAATGAAAATCCTATACAATCAAGATATTTTTGTCGAGTGCGTAAAAACGACATCCGCATTATAGCTATTTAATATTCTATAGGTAATAAAATAGGTAAGAGGTTTTACGGGATTAAATATCTGGTCAAACAATAAATGGACTGCGAACCCCAAAGTAGCAAAAGACAAAAGGTGGTTAAAATGAGTGAAAAAACACAAAAGTACCAGCGTGAATAAAAGCTCATAACTATGGAGGTACAAATAGGCCTTTTTTACTTCCCCATTTTCGAATGTATTGACAAATCTTTTCACGTTAAAACCTTTACCGGCGTTTTTATAAAAATCCCAGATATGGTCAACATCCACAAGCCACCCGGCCAGGAAACATGCAATACTGGGGGAAATTGTCTTTGTTATCAGAAATGTAACTACACCTGTTATAATCGATGCGCCCAAATGACATATAGGTTTCATACATGGTCCTTATAGAAGAAAGAGATAAAAAATCATCTGCGTTTTTGAAATATTTTCCCCATAAACCGAATAGATTTAACTATGAACCCAAAGAACAAAATGAATATAATTAGAAGAGACCCGCATATGGTTAGAAGATACATCAACAGTGTGTACGTTGCTGTATAAAAATTTGCAAGAGGATTGGTTATAATAAACGCAGTAAAAGCGGATATCGCCAGAAGAAATGTGAATGTTACTATGTTTTTAGTTGTAAAAAATTTTCTTCTGCGTCCATGTCTTCTCCTGGTCCTCTGGATATCACTCATATAACAATTAACGATGTCTCAAACTGTAGTTTCTTAAAAATGCTATTTGAAATTCATTATATACTAGTGTTGTATAAAATCAAGGGAATGACTCTTCAATGGGACTCGATTTTATTTTAAATGAACTGAAGGCATTAGAAGATCGTGCATTGATGCGTGAGTACAAAACCATTGAAAGTGCGCAGGGCCCCTACGTTCAAATAAACGGTAAATCGTACCTCTCATTTTGTTCGAATAATTACCTCGGCCTCGCCGACCACCCAAAAATAAAACAAGCTGCTATTGCAGCTATTAATCAATACGGATGGGGCGCATGCGCATCGCGATTGGTTGCCGGAAATATGCTACTTCACGAGGAACTTGAAAAGAAGATTGCAGAGTTCAAAGGCACGGAGGCTGCACTACTGTTCCCCACCGGCTATATGACCAATGTGGGCGCTATATGCGCCCTTGCCGGGAGAGAAGATATCGTTATTGGAGATAAACTGAACCATGCAAGTATTATTGACGGCTGTCGTCAATCAGGCGCAATTTTCCGTGTTTATCCGCACAATGATGTAAGCCAATTAGAGTCTTTGCTGCTGAGATCTTCAACATATCGAAGGAGGTTAGTGGTTACTGATAGTGTATTTAGTATGGACGGCGATACGGCCCCGCTACCCGAAATTGTAGAAATTGCCCAAAAATACGACGCCATAATTATGGTTGACGATGCCCATGCCACAGGAGTATTCGGTCAACACGGGGAAGGCATGATAGGACACTGTGGGCTTGAAGGAAAGATTGATATTATTATGGGGTCGTTAAGCAAGGCAGTAGGAAGCATCGGTGGGTTTATTGCCGGAAGCAGGCATCTTGTTAATTTCTTAAAAAACAAGGCGCGACCTTTTATTTATACAACGTCATTGCCTCCCGCCGCATGTGCCGCATCTCTGGCAGGGCTGGCACTTATCCAGGAAGATACCTCCCTTATTTATAAGTTGTGGGAAAATATAAGATATTTGAAGTCTCAACTGTCGGAATTTATAAGCAATATTTCTGCAGAGAGTCCTATCATTCCCATTATTATTGGATCAGCGGAAGATGCGCTTAATTTAGCCACAAGACTCTATGAAAATGGTATCTTGATCCCTGCAATCCGGCCGCCCACCGTGCCTTTGGGTACAAGCCGGTTACGCATTTCATTAATGGCTACCCATAGCAAAGAGGATATAGACAAATTGACAACTACTTTGAAACCACAGATGGCACAGAAAGTAAAATTATCTGTGAAATCTGTGGTTGCTAAAGATTTTAAGGAAGGCTATGCACAGACCGACGTGGGTTGAAATTGACTTAGGCGCCCTGAAACATAATTTATCGGCTATAAAGAAATGGGTCGGACCAGATATAAAAATTCTCGGTATCGTCAAGGCAGATGCTTATGGCCACGGCGACTACGAGGTTAGCAGGGTTTTGTTAAACAACGGCGCTGAAACGCTTGGTATTGCCATCCTTGAGGAAGGAATTCAATTAAGGGACAAAGGCATAAAAGCGCCATTATTACTTCTGGGTGGCATCTTTGAAGAACAAATCGAGACGGTTATTCACTGTGACTTAATACCTACGGTTTATGATTTGAAGCTTGCCGGGGTATTAGCAAAGAAAGCCTCTTACTTTAATAAGAAATTAAAAGTTCATGTATACGTTGATACCGGCATGGGCAGTATTGGTGTAAAGTACGACAAGGCCGTAGAGTTTGTAAAGTCTGTAAGAAATCTGGAAAGCCTTTACATTGAAGGCATATACACACACTGCTCTTCTTCCGATGAGAAGGATTCAGCGTATACAAATTTACAGATAAAAAGATTTAGAGACGTATTGGCTGCTCTGGATACGATCAAGGTGTGTATTCCATTAAGACACATGGCAAATAGCGGGGCAATTCTGGGTTATCCGGAATCTTATTTTAATATGGTTAGGCCTGGTTTATCATTGTATGGATTATATCCTTCAGAAGATGTTTCCAGAGACATAGGGATAAAACCCGTTATAACCTTTAAAACAAGGATTATTCATATTAAAGATATGGATGCGGGAGATGTGGTCGGCTACGGCAGGGCATACACGATTGCCAAACCTACCCGCGTCGCAACTCTGCCCCTGGGATATGACGACGGATATAATCGCTTGCTTTCGAATCAAGGGAAAGTCATTATAATGGGGAAGAAGGCATCTATTATCGGACGGGTTTGCATGGATCAGTGTTTTGTAGACGCGACAAATATAAAAGACGTTTCAGTCGGAGATGAGGTCATATTGTATGGCAATCAGGGACGAGAAACTATCCCGATAGAATCAATTGCTAAACAATTAAATACGATCCCTTACGAGGTTGCCTGCAATATTAGTAAAAGAGTGCCGAGGATATATATAAATCGAGAATAAGCCAAATGGGGCGGGGGACAAGCCACCCGCGCTACGAGTCGGCATTTTTTCGCGCCGCTATTTATAATTCATATACCAACGACCCCGAATACGGATATTCTCTCCATTCCGAAACCAATCCCTTCCGCACCGGATTATTCAATACATACATTACGACAATTCTTACGTCCTCTTCCTTCCTCAAAAAATGATCATAAAAACTTGTTTGCCAGAACTTTCCTTTCATGCCAAATCCCCATGCAATCCTGGTTGTCCTTCCTTTATATTCTCCCACAAATTTCACAATGTCTTTCGTGGTTCCCGGCGCTATCACAAGATGCAAATGATCCGGCATAAAACAATATACAAATACCTGTACACCGCTTGATGCGGCGTCGGTTTTCAGTTGTTCAATAAAGGCTAGCGTTAACACATTATTTTGAAATGAGGGGATTTTCCCATCCGTACACACAGTGACAAAACAATTAACACCTTCAATTGCGTACACATCTTTATCCAATCGTATTTTTTTGTGATATTTTTTCATAACACGTAGCGCCGAACCCTTGTGGTCGGCCTTTATTCCTGGTCTTCATGATTCGCTAATCCTAATTTATCCATCTTATATCTTAATATTCTTCTCGTTGTCTTTAGGATTTGAGCAGCTCGGGTTTGTACACCATTTGCTTTTTGAAGGGCTTTTTCTATAAGTTCTCTTTCTATGCGTGAGACTATTTCATCAAGCGATTCAGCATCCAATAATTCAATCAAATCGCCAGGATGATATACCGTAGGATTGGCATTCCCACTTTTGATTTCCATAGGAAGGTGTTCATCAAGAATGGTATCGCTATCACCGTACAGCGTAAGCATCCTTTCGATCACATTTTTTAGTTCTCTTATGTTTCCGGGCCAATAATAGTTTTCAAGCAGTTTCATTGCGGTTGGTTGAATCTTTTTGGTTTTGGAGTAAAGTTCTTCTTTATACTTTTGAAAATAATGCCTCACGAGGAAAGGAATATCTTCTCTCCTGTCTCTTAGAGCGGGTACGTTCAAGGGAACGACATTTATCCTGTAGAATAAATCCTCTCTGAATGTTCCTTTAGTTATTGCAGTCTTAAGGTCAATATTGGTACTTGCAATTAACCGGACATCAATACTGATTGTTTTAGTTCCGCCCACACGCACAAACTCATACTCCTGCAAAACACGCAAAAGTTTGGCCTGATTGGACAAACTCATCTCGCTGATTTCGTCCAAAAAAACGGTGCCGCCGTCTGCCAGTTCAAAACGCCCGATTTTCTTATCGGTTGCGCTGGTAAATGAACCCTTTTCATGCCCAAACAATTCACTTTCTAACAAGTTATCCGGCAGATTAGGACAACTGACGGCAACAAAAGGCTTGTTCCTTCTAGGACTTTGCAGGTGAACGGCCCTCGCAATAAGCTCCTTTCCCGTACCACTTTCACCCGTAATGAGTACCGGAGAATCTCCTTTGGCTACCCTGATAATTGTATCAAATATCTGCCTCATGGCGTGGCTTTGACCGACAATGTTGTTAAACTCAAAATTTTTGTTTAGTTCAGCCCGAAGATACTCTACCTCATGTAAAAGCTCTCCGGAACGAAGGGTTTTGTCAATGACAAGTTTAATTTCTTCCACATCAAATGGTTTGACAATGTAATCAGAGGCGCCTAATTTCATTGCTTCGATAGCTGTCTTTACGGCTTTTACGGCCGTAACCATTACAACTTCAACATCTTCATAATCCTTCTTTATTTCACGTAAAACCTCCAACCCGGACATGCCCGGCAACATAATATCAAGGATTACCAGATTAACACATTCATTGCGAAGCGTTTCCAAAGCCTTTAAACCATCCGTGGTTGTAAGGACTCTGTAGTTTTCCTTTAATATCATTCTAAACGATTCAAGGATACCTAACTCATCATCAACTACCAGGATAGTCTTCATGGTGTTTAATACCTTAAATTAGTAGAAATATTTAATAAATCTCCCATATTTTCAATGTTTAGCTAAAACTGAAAAGCAAAAAGACTGCCACGTTATTCTTTTTTTCTATTATTATAATAATTTTTAACAAACTTTTAAATAGATGCAAGAAATATAACCGGATGCTACTTTATTTTCTTATAATTTATTCATCACGATTTGTGTCATGCAATGTGCCATGACACGCTTTTGTGATGATACACATATGTGTCATGTTACATTTTTATATATCCATTGAAAAACTTTTGATACGCTAGATTGATACATAAGCCAAAGCCTTATATTTGTCACGCAAAAACCCTGTCATAGCGCCTGGAATAAGCTTTCCTATGGTATGTCCATCGATCCTTGAAACGGGCATAATTTCCATAAGGGAGTTGCTAATAAATACTTCGTCTGCACCAATAACCCTTTCCAGTCCGAAAAGCTCCTCCGATGCATGAATACCGTTTGCCTTACACAACTCCAGTATGATCCTACGTGTAATACCCGGCAGTACATTGGCTTTCAAAGATGGGGTAATAACGGTGTTCTTCTCAACAATAAAAATATTGCTTACAGCGCATTCGGCAATATGGTCGTCTGTGTTTAGCATGAGTGCGTCGTGAGCACCTTTTTCAGATGCCTCTCTTTTAATAAGGTAATTGGTCAAAAAGTTGAGTGTCTTGTGACATGAGACGGGACAGGTAGTGCTCCTGCGAATATGGGAAGTGATAAGTGATGCGCCTGTTTTATACAGCGATACAGGATAAGCGATAAGAGGTTTTGCATGGACAACAAAGGTTGGAGTGCATGCGCCTTTGGGAATGAGTCCATTAACTCCTGTCCCCCGTGATAATGTCATCCGGATATAGGCATCATTTAAATTATTTTCTACAAGAAGTTGCTCAATAATTTGCTGTATTTTATGAGACGTATAATGAAAAGGAATGCCAAAATATCGCGCGGAATTCGAAAGACGGACAACATGGTCTTCAAGCCGGAAAGGGGTTTTACCGTAAGTTCTAAGAGTTTCAAATAATCCATCCCCATAAAGAAAGCCGCGATCAAGGGTGCTTAAAAGCCCTTCTGTATCTTTGACGATTTTATCATTTAAGAATATGATATTGGGCATGGTTTTAGTGAATTGATAAGGGCCTTGGCCTTGTGCATCGTCTCTTCATATTCCTCTTCTTCATCAGAATCGGCCACAATACCACTTCCAACCTGGAAGTACACCATTTTGTCTTTCATGATAAACGTGCGTATGGCAATATTCAGGTCAACATTTCCGTTAAATCCGATATAGCCAATAGCGCCTGTATAAACACCGCGCTGGGTAGGTTCGAGTTCATCAATAATCTGCATGGCACGTATCTTCGGGGCTCCGGTAATAGAACCGCCGGGAAATGTAGCCTTGAGTAAGTCTATTAAATCATACCGTTCGTGCAAGTCTCCTTCAATAGTAGAGACCAGATGATACACGGTAGGATAGGTTTCCAGCACCTTCCTTTCCGTAACCTTGACAGACCCATAATCGCAAACACGTCCGAGGTCGTTTCGTTCCAGATCAATGATCATCGTAAGTTCCGCATCGTCCTTTGGGCTGGAGAGTAATGCCTGTTTCATAATTTCGTCCGTCTTCTCATTCTTACCGCGTGGCCGTGTGCCTTTTATTGGGCGGGTCTGGACGTGTTTTGCATGTACATTGAGAAATCGTTCCGGCGAGGAACTGATAATGGCAACGTCATCGAAGTTCAGGTAACATGAAAAAGGCGCCGGATTTACCGAACGCAATATTTTGTAAAGTTCGTAAGGAGGCATCTCAAGATGTGCCTCTATTCGTTGAGAAAGATTGACCTGATACACGTCGCCTGCAGAGATGTAGTCCTTGATATGCCTGATTGCATTCAAATAGCGTTCTCTTGTGAAATTAAATCGTAACGTGGTTTCTGGTATTTTTGTGCTGGGACTGTGTCCTGCTGATACAAATTCACTATCGGATTTTCTGCACAATACGTCAACTGCTTGTTTCATTCTTTCTTCTAATGTATTATCTAAACTGAAATCGACTCCGATCACATAGCACTTTTCCAGAAGATTATCGTAAGAAATGATGACATCATAAAACCCCATGTACATATCCGGCAGTCCAATATCATCAATCGCTTTGCTTGGTAATCTTTCAACAAAATGGCACAAATCATAACCAAAATAACCTACTACACCGCATTGAAAAGGAATTAAATCGGTTGTGTTTTTTAAAGAAAATTGCTTTAATAATTCCCGCAGATGTTCAAAGGGATTTCCTTCAATTTCAAGGACACCGTCTTTATCGGATAGGGTAATCCTGCGGTGTTTCGTTTTCATTATCAGGAACGGCTGAAAACCCAGAAAGGAATATCTCGAAATGCCTTTAACGGGTAAGGCGCTGTCGAGGAAAAACAAATTTGTTTGGGAAGCGAACCGGTAAAAAGCCTCTAAAGGGGAACAGGCATTTGCAACTTCACGGATAGAAACCGCACCCGCTGTACTACCGCTAAAATCTATTTCTTTTATGAAGTTATCTTTGTTCATAACGAATTAATGGAAAACAACTTCCAGGGGAGTTAGGTGAGTAATTCTAGATATGGTGTAAACCTTTGTCAAGGTAAATCACCATTTCAAGATACTTTTGACCAACCCTTCTTTCCGATACTCTATTCCCTCGCTGGTAATGCGTATGCCCGTTTTTCGCTCCAGCATACTTCGGAACTTCCTTAACCCCTTTCCGACAACACCTGCATTCGCGGACATGATGCGATTACTCCATTCCAGGAGTTTTTCAAGTTTATTATCAACCGTGAAGTATGGCGCCGGGCGGGCGGTAAGCCAGTAATCGTCCGTTACCAAGCCTTTTTGTTTTGCCAGTTCATAAAGCTCAGTGCCAGGAAACACCATGGCCTCTGAAACCGAAATAAAGTCGGGACGTACCATTTCAATCATTCTTACCGTATCTTGCACAGTATGATCGTCTTCGCCCGGATTGCCCACCATCAGAAGCATCTTGGTCTTCATGCCCATCTGTTTTGAAAGCCTGAAGGCATGTGCAATCTGATCGGGGGTGGTCTTTTTTTTAATGGCCTTGAGCACCATCTCAGAGGCTGATTCGACACCAAAAGAAATACAGTAACATCCTGCCCGGATCATCCATTCAAGCATGTCCTCCCAGATAAAATTCACGCGGGTTTCGCAGTCCCAAACGATGTCCAATTTTCTATCTATGATTTCTTTGCAAAGGTCAACAACCCGGTTCTTATTGACGGTAAAGATATCATCCGCAAAATTGAAGAATCCGCACCCAAAATTTTTGGCCAGAAGCTCCATCTCGTCCACGACGTTTTTTGCGGATCTGGTCCTCCATTTTTGCCAGAAAAATGGGGTTGAACAAAACTGGCAACTCCCTACACATCCGCGCGTGGAAATAATCGGGACAAATCTCAGCCTTTCCAATTGTTTACCCTTCCAGGTGCCTTTAAGTATTTCGTATCCTCCGGTGTACCTGTTAAAGTCGAAATATTTATATGCAGGAAACGGTATATCGTCCATGTTGTGGACCAGTTGGCGTGGTGGAGTTTTTATAATCTTGCCCTGATGTTTATACGCTATTCCGTGGACATCTCCCAAAACCTTTTTTCCCTTCAAACATATCATCAGTTCTTTTGTTGTTTCTTCGCCTTCTCCAAGTACGACAATGTCTACAGGCCAGTGTTCAAGCACCTGTTCGTACATGATGGTAGGATGAATGCCGCCCACAATAACGATACAATCTTTGTTCACTGTTTTAGAAAGTTTTGCCACCGTCAATGGGCTTGCCCGCTGTTCTGTCAGGCAGGTAATGCCAACGACATCGGGGAGTTCTTTTTCCAGTGTTTGTCTGACCTTATCCCATGAGTAATCGAACATGTCGATTGCCTTTACATCGAATCCATGTTTCTCTAAGGTGGAAGCCAAATAAGCAATTCCCAGGGGCGGCCCGTAAGGCAATATAAAAGGCTTGCCATATTTGCGCTGGTCATACAGGGGTGGGTTAATGAGAAGTATCTTCATAGCGTTGCTTTTTCCGTCACTTTTAATACTTATTTAAGACTGGAGATTTTTTCTTTCCTTTTTAATTCTCCAGAGGTTAGCTTGTGAAGTTTGTAAACCATTTGGTCAATCTGTCTTTCCAGCGCCGACGTTCCTTTAAACTCCTCGACTATACTCAAGAGAGGATTGCTTATTATTTACAACATGATAAGAAGCAACATTGGGATTCAATTTTGATTACTCAGGTTTCTGCACCTTTCCATATCCCTTGGTATTCCAATCCTTATCATAAATCGTAGTTTCATCTTTTAAATTAGGCTGGGGTTTAAAAGATAAATCCAATAACTTCCCGTGTATACAAGAACAAGTTTGTTTTTTACCCACCTCCCGCAACCCCCTCCCAAGAGGGGACTTCTCAAATGCCCCTCTCGAGAGGGGCCGGGGTGTGTTTGTCAATCGTATGATTAAAAAAGATTGAAATCCTATACGTTAAATCCAAGCACACTATCTTGACGTTAGCCTGTTTTCAAAAACTTAATGTTTTAACCGGTTTGCCAGTTCCTGTTCGGCCTTTGCCTCGCCTGGCATATTGCTTCTGTAATATAATTTTGCCAGATTATCGTGATAGGTTGGATTATCCGGGTCATGTGTGATTGCTGTACGAAATTCTTCAATCGCCAGATCAACCTTTCCATTCTTAAAAAGCGCGATTGCCAAATTATTATGGGTATCGCTATTTTTAGGATCGATATGCAGGGCATTTTTATATTCCCGAATGGCAGCCTCGTACATGCTTTTTTCATCATAAGCAACGCCAAGATTGTAATGCGCCGTCGGGTATTTATATTGTACTTCTGATGCCTTCGATAAGGCAATAGTATATTCTTCGATGGCCTTATCAACCAGCCCTTTTTGAAAGTATTCCTTTCCCAGATTGTTATGCGCATTGAAGCTGCAAGACGTATCTGAAACAGTGCGACTCCACAGCGTCTGCTCATCATACCAAAATCTATTCTGTTTTATGGTAAATATAAAATAAAAAATGAATAAACCGATGAAACAAAACTTTGCAAGAAAACGGTATAGTATTACTCTGTTAAAAATTCTTTTTTTAGCAAGATTTTTGACCTCCCCTTCATCCCCGCCTTGCAAAGGAGGGGAAAGAGGGGTGGTTAATTTGGTCGTGGCTATGTTGCGGTATAGATGAAGGGTATGTGGGGGTATCCTGAGAATAAGTATTCCCAGAAACAGGCAAAAACCCAACGAAGGGATATACAAATACCTTTCCGCCATGATATTCCCAATCGGTATAACATTCATAACCGGTATCAGCGTAATGAACGTCCATAGTATAGAGAAAGTTATTTCCTTTTCTTTCTTACAGAGCCTTAAGGTAATTACTACGACACAAATCAACAAGGCAACTGATAAGAGAAAAGGAAGTTTGATGCCGGTAGTTTCAAAGGTTACATGATAGTCTGGATTAAGGATGACAGGTAAAAACCACAGTTTAACATAAGAGGCAATGACCTTTGTCATGGTAAGGAAATTTGTTGTCAGACTGTTTCCGGGATAAGCCACGTGTTCGATGGTACTTTTAAAGAATACCAGTCTGTGGAGCATATATCCGACACCGATCACAATATATCCAGAGTAATATCTCAGAATTCTTGTTTTCAGGTCGGTCTTAAGCGCAAATTCGGAATTCACTCCCCCTAACCCCCTCCCACAAGGTGCGGGTGAAAAATGTACCGATTCCTTTCGATGAGCAGGAATTGGTAGGTTACCAGAATTCCTCCCCCTCGATGGGGGAGGATTAAGGTGGGGGTGGAAAGCTACACTCTTTGATTGCAAAAGAAGCCGATCCAAGAAAAAAATTATGAGTGGCAGTGAAATGGCCATTTCCTTTGAAAACAATGAAAAAGAATATGCAAGGAGCGAAGCGGCGAAGCAGCATTTTTTATATTTTGACGTGTAGAGTTTTACGTAAAAGAACAGAGCGAGCAGAAAAAAAGTAGCGCACAGCAGATCTTCCCGGAAACCTACAGAATTTACGGTCTCAGTAAGTATGGGATGGACACTGAAAAATAAAGCGGTTATCGCGGCAAGCTTAAGGTGGTGGAGTATTCTGAACGTAAAAAAATATACCAATAAGGCATTGCCTGTATGAATGAGTAGATTTGTCAGGTGAAACCCGAATGGGTTGAGATGCCAAATTGAATAATCTATAAAATAGGACAGGGTAACAAGCGGGCGGTAGCTGAGTTCCCCAAAAATTTTGAAATAGTCGCGGTTAAAAAGCGCTGGAAAATATTTCCAGTCCTTTATATATGGATTGTTCGTAATGACCCTGAAGTCATCGAACACAAATTGATGGTGAAGGGTATTCAGGTACACAAGAAATGAAATCAGGGATAACACGATGGGCAGGAAAATTCGGGTGGTTTTGATTGGAAAAAACTGGTTCATCACATTATCTGTTTTGTTTTTTGTTGCCATCTACCACGAGCTTTTGATACCTTTAGCTTCAAGAAATTTCCAGAGACCTTCCAACGCTTTCTCCATATTTCCTTTGTTAAAAGATGTATTTTAAAAGTTATTCTCTATTTTCCCATCAATGGTATCTATGAATGTCTTTATGGCTAGCTTTCTTTTGTCATTATCATCCAATTCCTTAAATCCAGAAGAAGAAAATATATTTCTTATTCTTGGTTCTATTCGCTTTAAGTCCACAAATTCCTTAATACTCTCAAGAGGAATTTGCCAATTTATTTTTATAACGTAATCTGACATACCATGACTTTTTGTCTTACTTAAGAAACTCGTAATAAAATTAATTAATCCATCATCATCTTGTATCATGAAGTCTACAAACTCATTTATTTGTTCTTTGTTTCCCCATCTTTTCCATCTAAAAAGAATATAGGGTAAATGTATGTGTTTTGATAAACGACCATTTTCTGCCCAAATCTCAATTTTATTACAAGCAAGTTTTTCTAATTGTTCAAGTTGCATAGGCGCTACTGTTTGTTTCTCTTCAGGTGTAGGCTCCTTATTTGGGTCATATTTGCCGTGCTGTTGTCCCTGCACACTTACTTCGTTAACAACGGTGTACAAACTCTTTGTAGTTTTTTCAATTGCATTTTTAAAGATATTAAATCTTTTTTCCTTGCTATCAAAACGATGGCTTAATTGATAGAATAAACGAAGAATTCTCATAGGAGTATTTATACCAAAAAAACCTGCATCACCTTCAGGAAACAAATCACCAATATCCATCAAAACGATAATTATATTCTCTATGTTTTCTTCAGGAATATCTTTTTGTGTGTAATCCTCCATTCGTTCCAAAAATCTTATTATTCTTCCATCTTCATTAAGTTTTAGCAAAGCCTCTGTAAAGGCACTGGGATTATTTGCAAGTGATAAAATTGTATCGATTTCCCCCTGCGAAATTTCTCCCTTTGGGATAGAAAGGCTAAAAAATCTGTCAAAAATATCAGGGGTGCATATTCGGCCATCTTTTCTCCAGATATCCATATGGATATAATTATAGGTAAAATTACCATAAATGCTTTCAAGCTTAGGAAATAACTTTACTAAAAGTTCTTTTAATATTTCTAAAGGATATTTACTCGTACTTTTGATTATTTCGTCGCAACGTCCTTGTATATATTCTTTTGAAGCACTAGAACCATCGTAGCTTGTACCAAACACACCGGAAAAAATATTTTTATTGTCTCTTATGCCATCATAAACTTCAGGAATAAAAACTTGAATTGCAGTTATAGCTAGGAAATCGATTGGATTTACCTCGCCTTTCACAAGGCCGAAATTGAACCTAAGTGAGTTAATATAACGGGTAACATCTCTAATATTTTCAAAAAAGTATTTAAGACCACTGTGATAAAGATTACCCCAATATGTCTTATCCCATTTCTCTTCTGGTATATCCTTGATCAATTCATCAAGTTGGTTAAATAATAAACCTTCTACTTCTTGCTTCGAAATGAGCGGTATGTCAAAAGGAACTTGTACTATTTTCTCCAAATATTCTGAGCCAAAGCCTTCTTGTACCTTTTGTAATGCATTTATGACCACATTTTTGTCAAAAGCCAGTAAATAAATTGTATTGGGAAAATCACCCAATGATTTTATCAATTGAAAAATCTGCCGAATCTCAGTATTGTTTAGGCGATCAATATCATCAATGATGACAATAATTTTATGAGACTGTTTAGCTAATAAATCGTTTAATTCTCCACGGATGCTATCTAAATTATTCTCTTTGAGATCACCCCAACTTTTTAAAGCACCACCAGTATTTTCTGTAACATCTTTAAAAATTCCAATGTATTGGCCGACTACAGGAATCAATCTTAGTGGTTCAAAAAACTTAGCATAGGTTTCTATTTTTTCTCCAATGCTTTTAACATCACTTGCGTAGTCATTTCGTTTCAAGGTGATTGATAATTGTTTAAAAAATTGAGTAATTAGTTGATTTTGATCAGAGAAGTTCCATGGGTTAAATTTTATAATTATAGGTTTGTTCACGTTTATTTTCTGATTGTAAGCATAATCAATATGCTCTATAGCCATATTGATTATCGAAGTTTTTCCAGAACCCCATGCACCAAAAAGCCCGATTACAATACTGTCTTTTTCTTTGTAATTAAGAATAGCATTTCTAAGCGATTGTGCGAATGATTTTCTGCCTAGGATATCATCTTTGCTAGACTGGATTGGCTGATCTGGTTTGAACATTCTTTATTCCTTTGTGTGACTGGAATACAAATACTGGTTAAATTATTGACCAATACCATTAAACTGTCAAGGGATTTTAATTATAGTCAACGACTTAAATAAGTTGCCAGAACACGCCGGGCGTAACATTTTCTCGGTATTCTTAAAAATACGTTGTATTTTAGTTACAACATTGTATAATTAATACAACGCGAAAGGAGGGAGAAAGGAAAAAATGGAAGAGAAAAAATTATTTGGTGAATTTTCTAAGGCACGCAGGATAGCTAATAGAAAAACCCTTAGGCAGTTTTGTATCGAAAATGGATTGGACGCTGGCAATATAAGTAAATTAGAACGAGGGTTACTACCACCACCCCAAAGCAAAGAAAAACTTGAGGAATATGCCGGTTATCTCAAAATCAAGAAAGGTTCGGATGATTGGTATACGTTTTTTGATTTGGCAGCAGCAGAAACAGGAAGAATTCCGGAAGATATCATGGCAAAAGCGAAAATAGCGGATAAACTACCAATACTTTTTAGAACTCTGCGAGGGCAAAAGGTATCGGAAGAAAACCTTGAGAAATTAATCAAAATGCTAAAAGACGCGTAAAATATGCCAAATGAAAATAATATAAAAGCGCCTTATTTAACTTATGACGAAATCCGTAATCACGCAAACCACTTCAATAATAAATTTCACGCCCTGGGATGCGCCTTGTTGTATACCTCTTTCAGTCGTTCTGTTGTTATATGGGTATAAATTTGGGTTGTGGAAAGGTTGGCATGACCCAGAAGTTCCTGGACGGAGCGCAAATCGGCGCCGCGGTCTAACAGGTGCGTTGCAAAGCTGTGCCGGAAGGTATGCGGGGAAATTTTTGAGTTCATCCCGGCCTTTTTTACGTACTTTTCCAGCATCCTTGCAACACTGCGTTCTGTAAGACGCCCCCCGCGATTATTAAAAAAAAGCGCCTTGCTATTCCTGCCTGAGATGCGCACGGATGTGTCTGCATTCCTTTTGTCCAAGTAAGTTTGTATAGCATTTAATGCATGATTCCCGATGGGCAGCAATCGTTCCTTTTTACCCTTTCCCTTTACTTTCACGAGACCACCGGAGAAGTCAACATCAGAGACGTCAAGCCCTGCCAATTCACTTACCCGCATGCCAGTACTGTACAGGGTTTCCATCATGGCGCTGTCCCTGATGCCCAACAAGGTGTTTACATCAGGAACATTTAAGAGTGTCTCCGTCTCATTGATACTCATAAATTCCGGGAGGTTTCTGTTCAGTTTAGGCGTTCGAATACTCTCCACGGGATTGAATTCCAATACACCCTCGCGACACAGAAACTTGTAAAAAGACCTGATAGATACGAATTTCCTGGCAATGGTGGTTTTGGAATACGCCTGTTTTTTTTGAAAGGCGAGAAATTTTCTCAGTAATAAACGTGTGACTTCCCCAAAACCACTGCATCCCTCGGCATTCAGAAATGAAAGATACTGATGCAGGTCATTTCGATATGCCCTTAAGGTTTGTGATGAAAAATTTCTGTCGTGTTCGATATGCGCAAGATATTTATTTATATAATCAAGCATGTTTTAAGCCCTTTAACCACAGATTAGACAAAAAAAACGTGTAAGAAAGGAGATCGGATTATGGCCTTATAGTAACAAAATCATACGTTCTATTTCAACCTTTGACTTGTTTTGTATTTGATAAATCCTTATATTCGTGTTAAATTAATTTCATGATTAATATATCAGCATCACTTCAACAAAAGCCATATCTGTTAAAACATCGTTTCTTCCCTTTTAGTGAATATCTAAAGGAACAGTTCCCCTATAAGGTGCACAAGATTCCGCTTCATGCTGGTTTTACCTGTCCCAACCGTGATGGACGCGTAGGAGTGGGCGGATGTACTTATTGTATCAACGAAAGCTTTAGCCCGAATGTTAAGGAAACACATATTACCATAAAAGAGCAAATTGAAAAGGGCAAGGCATTCCATAAGAAGAGATGCGGCGCGGAAAAATTTATCGCATATTTCCAGTCCTTTACGAACACCTATTCAGACGTTGACACGTTAAGGTCGTGTTATGAAGAGGCATTGGCGGATAAAGACGTTGTAGGCATCTCTATCGGCACGCGACCCGACTGTGTAACGGACGATATTTTAAGCCTCATCGATAGCTATACAAAAAAATATCACGTCTGGATCGAGTATGGGCTTCAATCCATACATGATGAGACCCTCAGGCACGTTAACAGAGGACACGATTACAAGGCATTTTTGGATGCTATAACCCGTACAAAAAAAACTTGCATCCGAATATGTGTTCATGTTATCTTAGGATTACCTGGCGAGACGAGGGAAGATATGATGAAAACGGCAGATGCCGTGGCAGGATTGGGCATACAGGGTGTCAAGCTTCACCACCTGTATGTGGCAAAAAATACGGCACTGGCTGAAGAGTATTTTAGGGGCAAGATACAGACACTGGATATGAACGCCTACATCCAGCTTGCCGCTGATTTTTTAGAGCGTATTCCGTCGGATGTCACTATACAAAGACTCGTTGGCGACACGCATGGCAATTTCCTTATCTCGCCGATATGGAAGGCCAGCAAGGCAGAGATTACGGCAGGGATAACGCGAGAGTTGGAACGCAGAGGCACGTATCAAGGCGCTCTCTGTAAAGCGGCGAAATCCGTTGTTAATAATCATTCGACTGCACTGAAAGAAAAGTCGAAGTTGCATACCGTAAAAATATAAAGCGGGTGTAATTCAGTGGTAGAATACCAGCTTCCCAAGCTGGGTATGGGGGTTCGATTCCCCTCACCCGCTCCATTCTTAAAATCAATAAATCTAACCAAAATGAAGCGTCAGAAATGTTAATTAAGTTAGAGAGGAAAAAATGGATTCTGGATTAGCCGGAATTATTGGTTCCATAGCAGGGGCTATTATTGGAGGTTTTATTTCTTGGTTTTCGGCTATTAGGGCACTTGAAAAACAGGAAAAATATCGTGCTAAAACAGAATTCACAGACGTGTTTGTTGATGTAATACGTTTACTCGATTCCGCTTATTCTGGGGAATATATTGGAGCATATAGAGTTTTAACGGAACATTTTGATAAGATGTCAATTGCCGTTTTAAAATTCAGGCAATCGTTGAGTCAACCTGAGGCAGATAAACTGGACCGGCTTTGGAAAAAACTGTGTTGGCCTGATAATACATCAGAAAGCAAGCGATTCTTGTATTATAATGTCCCTAATTGGAAGCTGTATGAGAAAGATCGTAAGGTAGAAGACGAAAGAAGGGATTTAGCGTTGAAAAATATCCAAAAAATGTTGGAGATTGCTAAAGTCGAATGAGATTATAATTAACCATTAGAAAAGAATGAATAGTAAATACATAGAGGTCACATTACAATCTTATAAACCTTAAAAGTATAAGAGGGAAAATGGGATGTTGGAATCCAATTGTTTCCATTGCAAAATTTTTCACTGAGCACTTGTTAGATGCTATCATTGGTGGAATTATTGGTGCGTTTATCGAAAGATATTTTACTAATTTGTCCAAGAAAAGGTATGTTGATAAAGAACTCACCAAAATTAAAAATCATATAAATTCAATTTTCAAAAATGGAGAATCTTTTATTATTGATGAGTTGTTTGATGCATGCAAGAAATTAAAATTATTTTTTGATCGGAATTTTGAGCTTTTGGAAATACCACAGAATAATATCTTTTACATAGACTGGTTAAAAAATCCTTCTGTTAGTGCATCTCTTTCTGATGCTAGAGGATGGTTTACGAAGAAGGATCTTTCTAATGAAAATAGGCAAAAAAAGATGCTTCATGATTTAGATAATTTAAGCTCTCATAAATACTCTAAATTGTGTCATAAGATATTGCGCAAAATATATCTTAGTAAATGCAACTGGTGATCCTTGCTTCTGTGTGATATTGATTTAATAAAAAGTTACAATAGCCATTTTTATCCACCTTCCATTTTTAACAACACGCGAAGACGTGTAGTGTCGCTTATTCTCCTTGTGGAAAAATGGTATAAAATACCTGCTATACATTGACACGCCCTTGATTGATTGCTACAATATCGCCATTAATTTCATTGATATGACAACTGATTTATGGAGGAAATACGATGATACTGCCACTACAAATTACGTCCCGCAATCTGGAACTTACTGAACCGATCAAGGCGGATATCCGCGATCATGCCGAGAAGTTAGATAAATATTACGATAGAATCACGAGTTGCAGGGTTACAGTAGAGGCTATTCCCAAAAGGTCGTTGTACAATGTACATATCGATATAACCGTCCCTGGCACGGAACTGGTAATAAAACTCGATCCGAATACAGACCTTTATGTGTCAATAAGAGACGCCTTTCATGATGCGCGCCGCAAGCTGGAGGACTTCGCCAGGAGGCAGCGCGGCGCTGTAAAACACCATGAGGAAACACCCCATGCACGCATAAGCTCGCTGTTTCCCGATAAGGGATATGGCTTCCTCACCACTCCGGACGGACGGGAAATCTATTTCCACGAGCACAGTGTGTTGAACCGTAAATTCAAACAACTGGAGACCGGCATGGAGGTGCGTTTTGCCGAAGAAATGGGCGAAAAAGGGCCGCAGGCCAGTACCGTGACTGTGGTATAAAGCAGTGTACCTGGATACTGTAAATGATTTTGCAACGCGAAAATCATTTGCAGAATTTAGGTACAATAAAAAAAGCCCTTCAGCATAATCACCGAAGGGCTTTCTCATTCAAATTGGCTCCCTTTGTTGGATGAGTTTCGCAACTGGCTTTGTTCGGGAGAAGTAAAGAGGTTCTTTGAATTTGCTAATACTTTGGGATTGGTTTCTGTATGAAATGTAAAATTGTATTTAGCCATACAGATTCGTACATCGAAGATGATCCAACCATACTATCATTTGCACTCCACTCCTTACGTACTGTTTCTTGTATTCTTTATCTAAACAAAATTTCCTTAAGAACGTCAGTACCGGTAACAGCCTTACAACAACCATTAATCCTTCCCATTCATCTCCCTCTTATTGGTTTTCGATTGTTTTCTTTCCTCTTTTTGTGCTATATTCTTCATCAAAAAGGCGCATCTCCTTCAAAAAAGGCATCGTCGATTTCTATTACTCCAGTGAGCTTGTACTTCGCATCCCGGCTTCTCATCCCTTTTCGTATCTTTTGAAGCAACGTCCATGCTACCCAGTAACTTACTTCGATCTTCTTGGACAGACCAAGAGCAGAAATCCCGCTTTTATCCATACTCATAAGAAAGATTGCCCAGAACCATTTCAGAAGAGAGGTTCTTGTCCCATGCATCACCGTTCCAGAGGTTATACTTACCTGATATCCACATTCCTTACACTGGTAAAGATGCCGTTTTGGCAAGTTATAATACTCTTTCCCTTTACAACTGGGCATACAAAACCATCAGGCCAACGAAGCGCAACAAGCCTTTTCCGGCAATCTTCTCCAGTTCGAAATTTCTCCTGGAATTTTACAAGGTTTATCTCCTTATAATTCTTCTGTAGAACTCCCTCCTCCATATACCTTTGTATTACACACTGTCTGCCCATAAATTATATGAGATTTCGGAGGGAACTCATTAACCAATTTTTTTTATTTCACCTTTTGATAATATTCGTAGTCCTCAATGATATCCACTCTTCCTCTGGAAATGAAAAAAGGCAAGGCATCAATCTATTCCTTTTCAAAAGGATTTTACTGCTGAAGAAACCCCCTTCTGAATCTATTATCTATCTAACAGCCAAAATACCCTGCATATCGGTTTTCCAGAATCTTACTTCCCAATCTAACCTTCACATTTATCGCAAGACTAAGGATATATACTTTTGGATTAATTCATTAGAGAGTACTCTTTTTACAGTATTTACAAAAAATGAATAAAGTATACAATTCGCTAAAAATTAGGAGGGCGTAGTATCTTTTTGATTCGTATAAGAGGTATGGCTGAAAAATATTTTGCATAACAGTTTTCAAGAATCTCCCTTCCCAATCTCATTCTCGCATTATCGCAGGATTGAGGATATACACTTATAGGTTAATTCTTGTGAGTTTACTCGATTTACAGTATTTACGGAAATATAAGGAAAGGGTAAAATTCCGAAAAAATTACAATATTTTTGCTAACGTTTTTCAAGTTTTGTGAAATATTCAAGTCAAAGAAAGGAGGAAAAAGAAGAAATGAGTGCTATTGTCCGAAAGGCTTGTATGTGGAGTTTGTTGGCATTTCTAATTTCATGGCAAATTTCTTTTGCCACAGATGCCAAAGATATTAGAAAACACCAGGGTGAAGTTGTTTATGATGACGGGAAGTTCGGGCTCATTCGTGTCCCCGTGGGAAAAAATAACCTTACTAAACGAAAGGCAGCCGGGAAATCTTCTTCAGGCAATAATAAACAGAATGTTGCACGTCCCCAAAAACCAGGAATACCCTCTTTCGTAAAACCCGGAAGTGGTCCTTCTGGAAAACAGGGAATTTCACCCAATTATGTCGATACCGATTATTCTAGTGATTGGGAAACCAACAATACCATTTCTGTTTATGCGAGTTATACAAGTTATACTGGGTCACAATCGCGCGGTGGCGACACATACTGGCCGACCTTACCCGGTAACCGTGTTTATGTTTACGCATCCTTTCATTCAGATGTGGAGACCACCGTCAATATAGAATGGTGGGTTGGCAGATATGATGAAGAGGGTAACGAACTGTGGGATTATGCGGCCTGGGATTTTAATGGAGAAATGCTGGATCCGAATTATTGGTATTTTGCCTGGTATCATCCCGAAAATAGTTACTCCAGTGGTTACTGTCATGCTTGGACAAAAGTAACGGATCAAAACAACAGCGGTGAGTATTGTTATTTTGATAACGAGGAGGATTGGATTTGTGAAACACAGAACTATTATGATTATGGGTATTGTGAATTTAGAGTTAATGATTAGTGAATGGTATTTATATTAGTAAAAACTTTTTGAAGGAGGGGAAAATGATGAAATGGCTTAGAGCAAAGTTGTATGGTGGATTGCTGTTATCAGCAATAGCAATTCTAATTTTGGCACAAACATCTTTCGCAGGTAATAAAGTGGAGGTTGTTTACGATGATGGAACATGTGGATTAGCTCGGATTAAGATGTCTGCTAAAGAAAAAGCTCAATTACGTAAGGAGTTAAGATCCGAAGCGCTTAATTTTTCTCCAAATCCTAAGGTTCAGATGTACAGTGCTTTTACAAGCGAAAAAGTGCCTGCGGAGTATTCGTCAGAGGATATTACATACTTTGCATGGTTGGATAAAAACAATGCATATCTTATCGGCGCTTTCACAGTAACAGGAGGGACAAGCTTAGTAAAGGTGCATTGGCTTGTAGATAATAACGAAAAATCACAAACGATTTTTGATGATCCGGAAGAGCCGGATGGAACAGAATTAAGTCCGTACTATTGGTATTTTGCATGGTACAAGGCTGATGCAGGTGATTTTACCGGCCCTAGCAAATACCATGAACTGAAAGTAAAAGTAGGTATCTGGGATGGAAGTACCGAAACATACCAGAAATCCGACGATTGCAAATTTAAAGTAGTAAATCAATAATTTGCTTAATTTAATATTTTAAATAACCCGTATGAAGGAGAGGCTTAAAATGATAAAAAAAATTGTTACCGTAATGGTTGTTGTCTTTGTGTCAATAGGTACAATTCTGGGGATTGCAAATGCAGGTACAGGGGGAGGAAGAAGGGGTGCGCCTCCAACAGTTCCGGAACCATTAAGTTACATCCTGATTCTGGCAGGAGGTGCAACTCTTGAAGCTATTCGCCGTTTGAGAAACAGAAGGAACTCAAAGAATTCTCATCAAGATACCGATAATACAGTTTCATAACAGTAACTCCTGTTTAAATTCAATCAAATAAAGGGCTGGGGCGCATTTTTTTCTCCAGTCCTTTGTTTATTTGAGGCACTATTGTATGGCATAGGGCGCACACAATGGATCGCCTATTACCACTGTTTTCCAGTATACATTCCGAATTGCCATATAATAACTCTCTGCCAGATTATATCCTTTGGTATATCTGTCAAACAAAATTTTAGGGTTAACCATTGTCGAAAGATACGGTTCGCTCACATAGCCGCTGACTCCGGTAATGCCTTTCACAATGAGATCGGCAACAAGTGATTGTCCTGTGTAGTTAGGCCAATTTGCTGGAAGGTTGAACGTCCTGCCGCTTGTGGAAACATAGGTTTCTCCAAGAGAACCGGGAAGAAAAGAGTTATTCTGATACTTTGACAGGGAATAATCACCGCCTGAGTTGCTCCCCCAACTATAATACCCTATAATGTTTGTTTTTCCCGTCAAAAATGTTGTTGTCCGGTCGCAAGTTGCATTGAACCCTCTGTTGTTTAAACTGTTCGCGGCATCAGTCATATTATTTTCCTCAGTATAAGTACTTCCTTTGCCATCAAAGAGGAAACTACCGATGTAACCACCGGCATTTACTGAATTATCAATTAACGTTTTTACCTGTTCAACGGTATATCCGTCCAACCGTGTTACAAGATACAACTTATGCCCGCTGAACGTTTTTTGGTGAGTAAACGTTTCTTCTCTATAAAAGTAGGGATTAGGATCTGCGACTGTCAACGTTGTATCCATGCATACAAGCATACTACAAACAGAATAGCCGCTTGAAGTTTTTAGCGGTGTACCCTTAGTAAGGACGATATAATCAATACTATTCTGCAAACTGTTGTTTGTAATCCAGTTTTTTATGGCAGTGACCAGATTCGAATATTCAGTTGAGCTGACTGTCTCTGTTGTGGTACCCGTATAATGCATGATATTTATATCCGGGATGTTTCTTTTGCTTTGATAGTACAAGGCAATATCCCTCGATGCCTGGCTATTATCATTTACCACGACAAGCACATTCTCAGGATTTGCATGTACCGTAACAGACCCTGACACGAACGTCGAAAAACTTTTCTCACTTCCATACGCGTTACCATTACTGTTTTGCGCAACAATCCGGTAATAATGCGTCTTTCCCGATGATAATCCGCTTATATTGCTGCTTACCGTTGTTGTGTTGGTGTCAGTTATGCTTTGGGATGATGACTGGTATACATACGACCCCGTTACAGTGCCGTATTCAAACCATACCGATGTTGACAATCCATTTGGATTGACAGTACCGTCTAATGTAACAGAATTTGCTGTTATAGTCGTTGCCGACCCTGTTGTTACTGTCGGTGCTGTACCATATAATACAGTAATCGTATTTATACCTGTGTTGTTAGCAACATCAGTCGCTGTTACGGTAATTACATTTTCACCTGCTGATAAGTTTATATTCGAAACGGACCAGATAGCAGTCCCATCAGCCGTACCGGATACGCCTTTACTGTTATTCCATGTAACGCGATTTACTCCGCTTGTGCCATCAGAAGCGCTACCACCCAGATTTATTGTGTTGATTGTAGCCGTATACGTAGCACTGGATGAAGGGCTGGCGATGGTTATGGATGGAACACTCGTATCCAGGGCAATGGTCGCACGTGCGGCGTCCGATATATTGCCTGATTCGTCTCTAAACCAAGCATAGACTAGTTTTGTACCATCTCCGCTGCCCAAGCTATATGCAACATTGGAACTGTAGCTGGAAGCAGGGGTAACAGATACCCATCCAGAATCTGATAATGAAGGTGTGGAATTGCTGGATGAAAGGCAATATCCGGTTACTCCTACATCGTCTGTTGCCGAAAGGGTTAGGGTAATATTGTTGGTATTAGTATAACTTCTACTACTATTAATGCTCATAGAACCAACAGGAGCAGTGCTGTCCAATGTCGTAAAGGACATTTCATTCCCATACACGGTTCCGGAGGAATTTTGCGCTATGATCCTGTAATAGTACGTTGTTGCGGGCGCTAATCCACTGATACCGGCGTTGATTAATGAGTCGTCATACCCGCCTATATTCTGCATTGAAGTCTGATCAGTATACGAACCACTCATGGTGCTGTACTCAAGCCATACCGTTGTTGATACCCCATTGGCATTTGCAGTGCCGTTCAATGTAGCCGAATCAGAGGTAATATCTGTTGCAGACATCGTTATCGCGGTGGGGGTGCTGTCTGTGGAAATTGTAAATATATACCCCTTACCGATGGAACTACCATTAGTATCGTTGTCAATACTTACACCAGTTTTTAGACGTATTTCGCTACAAGAGATATTGACATCGCCACTTCCATCCCCGACCTCCATAAGATATCCATCGACATACTGCACGGACGTTACCGTCTCTCCTGCATTAAGTTGTATGACCCCATTTGTCGTAAGAAACACTGCAAAGAGTTTACCTGTCTTTGGATGCCTTGAATACATTACGTCGTTGCTGATATAGCTTTTTGTGCTTTGGTAAACACTCCCATCCCATGAACGGTCGGAAAGAGAGACATTATTCAGATTATCCCAGTTAGGAATACACCTCACCAGCTTAAGCCTAGGATAAACCTCCGTTATATTCTGGAATTTTGACATATCTCCATTATCGCCAAACTGACCAAACCAATTGTACCATGCCCCGTTGGTACCAGCCTTAGCTGCATAAAGACGATTTTCATACTCTCCAATTTTACTTCGCTGGGTAATACCAACCATATCTTTGGTAATATTCGGTCCGGAATTAAAATTTCTCGTCTCGTCTACAAATTCAACTCCTCCCGCTTGTGCCGTTATCATATCAGGAGTAAGATCGGCGTAGTCAGCCCTGCTCTTTATCTGATACACCCATTCATCGCTGTTACCATTGTCGACTTCGTTATATATTTTCCATGGTTCCAGTATCCATTTGGTGGCGGTGCCAAATTCCTGCCGCACCCGTGTATTTAACTGCTTGTAAAATGCCGCCACCCCATCGCTATAGGTTGAGTACTCATGGGTAATTGCATCATGCACAAAGCCAGAGTCGCCTCCTGTCCAATATGTTAAATTGGTTCGCACGCATTTATTTTGAGCACTGTCCCACTTAAAAAAATTACCACACAGGATCGGCGTGTCGATCATATAACCGCCAAAGGTAAATCCCGTAGTTTGGTCTTCTAAATTTCTTGCATAGGCAATAATATTTTCCACCACTGAGTCAATTACCGACTGCTGCTGAAAATCCCATACTACCTGAAAAGACGTAGAAGAACCAAACCAGCCGGTTGCCAGATTATTCGGGAATGGATCATTACTCTTCCATACCATGTTTTGATTATGGAAGTCCTGATTTGTTTGAGAGTAGGTTGATGTTGTGTCTATCGTGGAACCATGGTTTGACATAACCTGATAATGCATGTGCGGGTTTATCAGGTAAAACTTGAGCCCTGAGAGGTCGGAGTTGTTTCTGTAAGCAGAGACGTAATTCGAGGTCCATTGATTCTTTATTGCAATCGAATCGTACCCCATTTGTTTTGCATATTTAGCGTGGTTTGCAGGCGTGTCTTTCCAGGAGATGCCGTAGAAATTTTTCCAGCTTGACCAATCCTCTGCATCTGCGAGTTTTTGATTAAAACAAAACGACTGAATAAAAACAAGAAAAATGAAGCCACAAAGAATGACAGTGCGTTTCATATCTGCCTCCTCACAAAAGAATATTTCAAATATGGCGGCCTGGCGATCTTCAGCGAAGACCCATAGCTTTGCGTCCTAACCTCACGGTTAGTTTGCCTTTTTCAAATTTGCTATTTCTTTTGTAGAAGTAGCAAATCTACTATTGTTCAATTATTTTATCACCTCACTTTCACATAAATCAATTATCGGCAAAAGTCTTAAAAAATTTAGGGAAAAATTCAGTTTAGTAAGAAATTTCATCTTGCACATTCAACAGAAAATAAAAAAAACGGCCTTTCGGATACACAAGAAAAGCGTCTGTATATGCCTGCTAAGTACCTTCCTATGACGTCGTGAACGAAAACCTGGCAGTCTTCCGGTGAAATCACGGCACCATGAATACGGCCTTGAAATAACTACCGTGCCAACGGCAATGACCCACCCCATCGCCCGCCAGACTGCCGTATCGAACAATATCTCCCTCTCTCCCTTCCGTATACCCAGTACGCGTCCAATAATCTCACTTTCACCTACCGGAGGGTCGAACTGAAATACATTATCCCCCTTCGTTATATAGGTAACACCGCCGCTTTCCTTATCAATTTCTTTGCGGATTACTCTATGCGCAACAAGCCTGCCATTACACCGGAACACCACAATATCGCCGCGCTTCATACCATCGCAGCCGTGCGTTATCAGAAGGGAATCGCCATCCAGGATCAGCGGCAGCATACTTCTGCCGGCAATAGAAACGTAATGCCGTTCTTTTGTCTGCGCCCAGACATTGAGCATTGTTTTTATTACGGCGTCTTGTATGGATTTCTGTTGGATATCGGCCATAATAAAACATCCATGATCTTGGTCACACAGCATTTTCCAAGGATAATTTTAACATTTTTAGCAAAAATACCCGGAAAAGAAATTCTTAACTGAAAAACTCAATTCCTGCTTTACCCATCTTACTTCCAGCATCTACCCTGCAACTACTTGCCTCTTTCCTACAGTAGTTGTAAAACCGGCATTTTTGGTCTCCGTATATTACCTTTATTGACCTCCAATTATGTCAGATATTTCTTGACAAAGGACAGTATTTACATTAGAAATAAATTCACATAAATATTGATATTTTATTAAAAGTTTAAAAAGGACGACTCTTATGAAACAAGCAGCTTTAAATGACACTATTGACGTGCTTCATAAGATTGAAGCCATCGAGAAAGAGATTGTGGATTTAAAGTTAATCGTTCTCAAAAAACTCACTCCAACAGGCAGAAAAGTCATATCGCTCAAAGGCATTCTCAAAGGGGTGGATATTACCGATGAAGATTTAACTTCTGCCAAAAAGTCCCTTTATAGCAAAGTAGAGATATAAAGCTTTTATGAATTTTGTAACAGACACACATGCCCTTATCTGGTGGTTTACAGACAGTCCTAAAATAAGTCCAAAGGCATCATCGATCTTTGAGAAATGCGAAAAAGGTGAAAATATAATTTTTGTACCTTCAATTGTCATTGCAGAGGCATTGAGCATTTTTGACAAAAAACGCGTCTCTTTTAACTTTAAGAAACTATTTAAAGAAATACATAATAGCGAAAATTTTGTGCTCATTGCGCTCGATTACCCCATTCTCCAAAAAATGATTACCATGAAAGACATCCCTGAACTTCACGATAAAATAATTGTTTCGACTGCAAAACACCTCAGCCTTCCTATAATCACAAAAGACGAAACCATTCGAAATCTCCCCACCATAAAAACTGTCTGGTAATAATCTTAATTGTCCACTAATAATTTCACTTCAATCCAAAACTCTACCTTCGCCTCACTTCCTTCGCCTCTACTCTCACTTTCACCGGCCCGTGTATTGTTTTTACACCTTTTGTGTCTACATCCTCCAGTTTATAGTAGAAAGTCCCTTTCCCCGGTGTATCAACAAAGCTGTATGTAGCCCCTGCGGTTGAATCACCATTGGTGGGGATAAGGGCGCTATTGATGCGGGCATACTTGCCATCTTTGAGTCTTGCACGGTAGATATTGAAACCGGCATTATTAACCTCTGTTGCCATTTCCCAAGTCAAAGTAACTAAACCCTTTTCATCTGCCTCGGCAATAAAAGATAGTAGTGTTATAGCCGTTGGTGTTGATGTATTGTCAACAACAGTGGTACTCAGTATATTTCCGGCTGCATCATACGTGTAGGTTATGATAGTGCCATTTTCATATTTAACCTTTACAAGACGATTGAGTTCGTCGTATGTGTAGTTTATTGTCCCGGCAAATGAGGCTATGCCTGTAATAATGATGATTGCAATAACTGCTAATTCTATCAGCACCTTACGTTTCAGCCTTAATGACATTTTCATCAATCCTCCGGTCTTACTGATGAACAATTTAAAGAACTCCTTTAGAGAAATGTTGAGTTTCACTCCTCAATCCAACCTTACTCGACTACTTTTTACAAATCTTTGATATAGAAGTTTCAAAGTCTTTTTTTATGGTATTTATGTAACTTTCTAATTCATTTCCTGCAACAATACCGTCACCATTTGTATCATGATTTTTTAGTTGTCGGTACCACGGAACAATCCAAGAACTTGGTACAACAATAAAATTAATTTGTTTATAATATTTCAAGTGCGCCTTTTCGGCCTCCAGTCTCTCATTTCTTTCCCATTCCAACTCATAGTCAAGACCATTTAGAACACCATACGATCTTAACCAGTCTTTTTCAAATTTAGACATTTTTTCTATTGAATTTACTACTTCGTCTAATAAATCTCCAATATCATTTAATAGCGATTCAGAGATAATACCAACTTTTAATCCAGTCGGATCAGCATGATTTATAGGATTATCGTGCGCATAACCATACAAATTCACTCCTCCCGCAAACCCAATCGGATCCTTTGTAATAAATCTCCCTACATCCGGGGAGTAGTACCTTGCCCGCATATAGAGCAGACCGGTGTTATCATCCATGGCACCATACTTACCGACATACCTGAATGGGTTAGACACAGTTTCCTCACTCCCTGTCAAGACACCATATGGTGTGTAAGCGTATTTATTAACGATATTTCCATCGGTGTCAGTCATTGCTACAGTATTGCCGGTAAAGTTATAGTGATAATAATAGGCATTGCCCGCAGTATCTACCTTATAAATAAGCCCAAAACCATATATGTAACTGGCAATCAGGTTGCCATCTCCATCGTACTCTGCTAGCACTTGTGTCATCCCCCTTGGGTCAATGAGAAAACGTCGTGTATTGTCATTGTGCCTTATTCCCACGCGGTTGCCTCGCCCATCATAATCAAACTCCCATGTATCCTGGGTAGAAGCAATATTTTTTAAGCGATTCTCAAAGTCGTACAAGAGGGTTGCACCATATGCCCCTCTTATGTTCCCATTTTGATCATAAGTAAGCGAAGCGCCGTCTACGCTTAAAAGACGGTTGTCTGAACCATAAGAAAGATTTGTAGACTGAGGTTGAATCACCAGATCAAGGGGCTGGTTTGATGTCTCGGAGGTAATGTTTCCATTTGCATCAAGTGTATAACTATATGATGCAATAACCGTGCTGTCTTTATTCAAATTTCTGAGTCCGGTCATTCGTCCCGCATCATCATAATCATATTGTGCCTTTGCACCATTTGGAAGAGACACCTCTGTTAAAAGCCCCCTGCTATCATAACTATATTTTGTTTCCCTTCCTACCCAATCCTTTACCCGAGATAAACGGTTACGGTCGTCATAGGTATACGACACTTTTTGACTACCAGGATATGTAAGGTATTTAAGGTTTCCAACCGCATCATATTCAAAACAAACGAAAGCCCCTGACCATCCATACGATGTTACCCTTCCTATAGCATCGTAAGTATACGTAGACGTACCAGTATAATTTTTCGATTTGGTTAATCTGCCTACGGTATTGTAGTCAAAGGTAACCTGGCTATTATCTGGATAAGTAATAGTGGTCAAGCGATTCATGTTATTATAAGCATACGTGGTGGCACTGCCGTCAAAATCGGTTAGTGATGCAAGATTCCCCATGTCATCGTAAATATATTGCTTGGTTTTTGTCAGGGGGTCTGTAACTCCGGTTAGTTGATTTAGGGTGTCATATTGAAAAGAGGTTTTATTGTTATTTTGATCTGTCAGACTGCCAAGCCCTGCTATTGTATGGGTATTGCTTATCTTACCGTTTAGTGCATCTGTTATTTCTGTAATACGATTCAATCCATCGTATTGATACTTCGTTACCTTACCCCTTGCATCGGTCATGCTGGAACTTCGCCCTAATGAGTCATAGTCGTAAGTAACTGCATAGCCCTCCGGATCTGTCGTAAAGGTAAGGTTGCCATGTTCATCATAAGAAAAAGTAGTAGTTTTCTCCGCAGTGTCGGTAATGGTCAAAGTTTGGCCTCTGGTATTATAGGTAAAAGTATTGGTCGTTGTGTCTGGATAGGTGATCTTTGTAAGATTCCCATTGTCATCGTAAGTATATTTTATCGTCCTTCCTAGTTCGTCTGTAAGCGAGGCAAGATTGTCATCCGAATCATACACCATTACCTTATAGTTGCCCAGAGGGTCTGTTATTTTTGTTATATTACCGTTTCCATCATACTCGTACTGCCATGTACTGCCATCCTGGAGCGTCTCAGAGGTCTTGTTGAGACTGCTATCCCAGGTAAAGGTTTCAGTACCGCTATCCGGGTAATCAATCTGTGTAATCATATTATTTGAGTTATAATGTTTAGTCGTCACGTTTCCTTTAGAATCCGTTACGACTGTTTTATCCTCATCGGATTTATATTCAAAGCTATAACCCAGTTCATTGTTTTGCCCTGTTGCGTTGATACACCTGTCCTGGTTGTCATAACTATACGTATAAATAAACTGGTCGTCTTCGGCTTGCACGGTCTGTTTGGTAATGTTATGTACATCACTGGTGTCATTATATTCATATGTTGTAACAACGCCAGCAGGGTCGGTTATCTTGGCAAGGTTGCTATTACTATCATATTCGTAAATGACGGTCCTGCCAGTGGTATCTGCGATACTGGTGATATGATTGTTGGTATCATAAGTGAAATTGTAATTCCTGCCAGCGGTATCTGTAATGGTCTTAAGTCGCCCATCGGCGTCATAACTTAGAGAATTTGTGTTATTATTTTTGTCCTTTATGGATTGGAGTTTTCCTTCCAAATTGAAGCTATACGTTATTTTCTCCTTCTTTTCCCAGGCAAAACCTGAATCTGTTTTTGTTAGTGTAGAATATTCTCCAGTCATAGCCTCGAATACATTTGGACTGGTTTGATAAAATGTAATATCGCCTCCGTCTCCATCGGTTATTAAGGCAGAAGAGGTACTATCCTGAGGAGGGGTTAGTTTAACATTAAAATTATGAGTTGTACTTGTTCCAAAGGAGCCATTTACGCTGTCCTTGCTATTATAGGCACGGATAAATTCGAATGGAATGCCCGGGGCTGAGGTAGAAAGGTCAGTCTTAATGATGTACATATTACCATTAATAATATTGACAGGCTCACCCTGCGAAGCGTTACTATCGTGAGGTTGACCTAAATTGTTATTACCGTGGTTAACGAAGGTAACTTTTATACTGTTAATAGTTACTTCTGAAGAGGAAGAATGTGTAGTACCAATGGGATTACCTTTCTCGTCTTCCTTATAAATCGAGTGGGCTTGACAGTAAACTTGCCCAAGTATTTTCCTTCCCCATCCTTCGATTTCTCCCACTGTGAGTAGGTGCCCATCCAATGTGGTTGTAAATGTTTGGTCGATTGTTTGACTACTGGCTCCAGGGTAACCGGCCTGACGACCTATCCAGCCGTACCAAGGACCGGTGACATTGTGAAGATTTACACCTGCGTTAGCAGAACCATTTCCTTCAGTCCAATAAGCCTCAATTTGGTAAGAAAAACTGATAGTTAACATGACAGGCCAGTTTTGGACCTCTTCCCAAGTGTGTTTTCCTAAATTCCATTCAATCTTAACTCCTATCCATGCTTGTGCTACTCCAGCATGACTAGGTGTTGCTGATAATGACACGCGGGCTATATTACCTCCAGAATATGCCTCTCTCTGATCGGGCCAAGGCTCAGAATTATTGGGATCGTTCTCAAACCACGCCTCATTATAATTGAATTCAGTAAAGACCTTATCTTGCCCAACAGTAATGATGAAATTCTCTTTAGCTGAAACTGGAGAAGCAATACTGCCTAACACAACTACCAACACCCACAGCCAAAATTTATACCTTTTTTTAAAATTAATCATAATTTATATCTCTTTGCACTATTTTAAATATATGTCAGAACCAAAAGCGCCGATGCCAAAAAATGACGCTGTTGTCATCAAATGCTCAAAAATCATCGCTTGTTTTAGGACTAGAATCTTTGCCTTACCGCATGGACTCTTATTTACAGGATCAGGCAAAATGCCTGTCTTGCCAATGGCTATTTTAAAATTAAACCTAAATTCTGCAAATGACTTTCGCTATGCGAAAGTCATTTGCAGAATTTAGGTACTATATTTTCAAAAATCTTACACTTTCCTCATATAATGTAAATACTGGAATTCGAGTAAGCCCTTGAGGATTAGCCCGAAAGTGTACATCCTGATAGAAATAAAAATACAGCATATAAGGCTGGGTAAAGCGACAGAGCACCTACCTCAAAGTCGTTTCAACAGTTTAAACGGTTTAAACCGTTTGTTGGGCGCGTTTCGTCCATCGGTTGTGAAAAAACAACAGCCACCTTAAAGGTACTCTTCCTACACGTACATCCAAGGAACTTATCAAAGATACCCGGATAGATGTTGACTAATTTCATATTCATCGATACTAACATCTGGTATTATGCTTACGTAATTCCCAAAAGACCGCCGAAATCCTCGATGTATTACGTAAAAACAAACTTTCCAGCCCCCATCAATCGGCTTTCAGCGTAACCAGCATTCTGATTCTCCACTGCCCCTCTTCTCGCTTCTTATCGCTTGCCTCCAGCTTCTGCCTTCCGGCTGTCCTCCCTCTTGCTTCTAAAAATCATCTCATCCTCGCCTCGCTTCCTTCGCCTCTTATCCTCACTTTCACCGGACCATGCAATGTTTTTACACCGTTTACATCTGCATCCTCCAACTTGTAATAATACGTCCCGTGACTAGGCGGTGTATCCACATAGCTGTAACTAACACCCTCGGTTTCACTACCTCTTGCGGCTATGAGTCCATTGTTAATCTTTTTGTAATTGTTGTCTTTAATCCTGGAGCGATAGAGGTTGAAACCGGTATTGTTAATTTCTGTAGCTGTTTCCCATTTGAGTGTTACGGCATCGCTACCATCTGTCTCAGCAGTAAATGAAATAATCTCAATGGCTGTAGGTTCAGACAATGTGTTAAACGACAATTCGTCCCCATAGGACGTCTCGTCACCGTTTGATGCGGCTATCCTGTAATAATACGTTGTATTTGACTGTAATCCGCTTGTGCCTTCATTTACGGATATATAATCACCGCTGTTTACAGATTGTGAGGCGGTTGAATGTGTGTAAGGCGAACCGCTATCGGTATCATATTCGAACCATACAGACGTGGACAAACCGTTGGGATGCACGGCACCATTCAATGTGGCAGTTGTGGATGTCAAATTCGTTGCGGATTCGGTTGTTACCTTTGGCGGTCCAAATATCTTTGCATACTTAAGGTCATCGTTTGTACTGTCGATGTAGCTAATATGAATATTGTCTAATGAGTCTATTGCTATGGATGTTACTGCATCCACAGTAACAGTATCATCCAGTGTTGTTGTTACCCAAGCCCCAGTTTTGTTTGTGGTATACAGGAGTTTACCAGCGGAACCAGAATAATTATTGTGGCTTATATGCACATTATTCGATGAATCCAATGCTATTGAGCTAGGTTCAGTATGATTATTGCCAGTGTCATTATAAATGGTTGTCTTTTCCCATTCTCCTGTTTTATTGGTGGCATACCTGAGAACTGCTTGTTCATAGCTGATATGTACGTTGTCGGCAGAATCCACCGCTATTGAATTACGCACGCCAACATTTGTTCCTGTAGAACCGGGATATTCAATATATATTTTTTCCCATAAGCCTGTCTTGTTAGTCGCATATTTCAGACGACTTCGAATAAAGTTGCCCTCATACTCACGATAACTGATATGCATGTTGTCAGAAGAATCAATCGCTATTGAGTTGTATTTGTTGCCATACGGCTCAGAACTATCCACAGTCGTTGTCCCCCATGCGCCTGTTTTGTTTGTGGCATATTTAAGTTCCTGAGAGGAGTAACTGATATGCACGCTGTCCAGTGAATCTATTGCAATTGAACTATAGCCATTATCCGTACTAGCAGAGTCAATAGTAGTCGTTCCCCACGAACCTCCACCATTGGTAACGTACATGACTTTGTTTCTTGTATTGTCAAAATACGAGATATGCGCCTTGCCCTGTGAGTCTATTGCTATTGACGTGCGTTTCCCCAGGTCTGCCGTACTGCTGCCAATGGTTGTGGCTGCCCAGTAACCATCCTTATTTGTGGCATATTTAAGGTTTTTATTGGTGGAATCGTAATAGCTGATATGTACTTTGTCTGACGAATCAACAGCGATGTCGTTGTCAATGCCAACATTGCCGCCGCTATCAACCGTTGTTGTTTCCCACGTTAAGGCGGAGATCTTAGGTGTAATAATGAAAATCATCGTAAGTAAGTAAAATAACCGCATTGTTATATTTCTCATATCATCTCCTTTCAAATTCATCTGAAACAGCCCGCGAAAGGCCACGAAATTGTCCATTTATAAATGTAGGACTGGTTCCTTTGAAACCTCCGTGCCTTTACGGTGAGCCATTATCGCCCTTTTATCGTAAACATCGCATCGGATACGTCTTCTTGCGTTTTTTCGCCTGATGCGTTAAATCCCGTTATCTGCACAAGGCACTTCTTCTTATTCCCTTTTACAGATGGCGCATTCCAGTCGTAACTTGCGCCCGTCGCCTTCCCCGTTATCTTTTTCCACGAACGCCCTTTGTTCAGTGAATATTTAAGGGCAAACGCAACCATGTCTTCGGGGGCTTCCCACTGAACGGAAACGGTTGATCCTGAATTTATGGTCTCCCCGCCGTTCGGAGAAATGAGTGTTAGTTGCGATGTTGAGCCGGAAGATACTCCCAATTCCATTGCGGGGTCGCCGAAGAGCACAAACATCTCCACCAGTTCACCCCAGTAACTGTTTTGCTCATAGGTATTTATTTTGGCTGCTGTAGTAGCAGCGCCAAGTCCATACTTGCCGTCGTTGAAGATTGCCTCGTAAAACGCCTTCATGAGCAGCCGGTGGCCGGAAGAGTAACTCAGTCCCGTAGGCGCCCAGACGGCCACAGCGCCCCTGTTCTGAAGGCGCTGGAACTGCTCTGCCATTGATACCTTTGTTTTGTATCCGGGGAAAAAACCATTCAGGCAATTTGCCACCGTCACCACAGGATATCTTTGAGTATTTTCCAGCGCCGACACGCTGGAATTGTTAAAGATCGCCTCGCTGTTATCATTCCACAATCCCCATCGCTCCACCGCCCCGTGTCCCGTATAATTCACTAGCAGGCACCCTTTGTTGATATACTTCTGGATGTTCGTTGTAGGGTTTTCATCCGATGTATAATCACCCACGTAAACCTTATTCGCCTTGTAGCCTTCAGGTAAAATGCCCGCAAGTTCTTCAGAAATGTCTTCGAATGACGAGTCGTCATCATCCGCCACAAATAAGGCATTTTTGCTCCACGAATTTTCCGGGGGGTGCTGTTCGTAATATATAATCTTGTTCACCATGTCTTCCACCTGCGATTCCGTCTGGGCGCTCAATCTCCCGATATACATGTCCGGCAGGATGTCATCGCCGCTTACAAGAACAAACCAGTTGTCGGAAGGCGTCTCTCCAAGCAGGTCTGTCTCAACAATCTGGGATGGTACGTAGTTGACCGTACCAGTATCGAGATTATCCTTGTAATCCTGACACGCATCGCCAACAAGTAAAACATACACAGGTGCAGGGGCAACCCAGTTGCTGTACGCATACGACAGAAAGTCACGAATGGCCTGTGGGTCAAATATGCCGTAGTTAAACTCATCGTAGATGTCCTCAACCTTAACCGTTACTACCCTTAATCCACGCTCGTTCCTGTGATTTGCCAGCGCTAACGATTCATCATAGAAATCTTCATGGGTAATGATGATATAATCTGCCCCATTGTCTGACGACTTCCAGGATGATGCCTGATCTGCCTTGATACTTGCGGCTGATTTGCGCTGCTCCAACGTCAGCGCCAGATACCGCGTGTCTGAATGCGCAGTGTCTTCAAACTTCAGCGTATATGCGCCATCCTCTTTCACAACGGTTGTATTTGTAATACGCACCGGATTTCCCTGATCGGTTACATCGAAGACTTCCACGTCACTGCTGCTGAATCCCGTTACCCTGAAATGAAAGTCGCCGGACTCAGGAACGCCAAACGAGAGGCTATCGTCTTCCGCCGTGTAGGTGTCAAAATAATCAACCTCTATCCAGTTGACAAACACCTGATCGGTGCTGGCGCCGGTATCGCCAACGGTTTCGATCTTGACCGTGTTCGTTCCGTTGTTCAAATATGAATGGGAAATGGATACCTCATGGTCGTAAATAATCTGGCCGTCCCACTGCCGGTTGTCTATCTCAGTGCCGTTAAGGTAAATCTTTGTATGGTGGTTAGGAGAAACACTTTTGTCATTGGTGTAACCCATCAATCGCACCCGGACGGTTGCCGTCCCGTCTGTTGAAAGGATATTATCAACCACAAAGGTATACTCGCCCGATGCAGGGGCGCTTAGTTTATCACCCCAGAACCAGTGGTCTTTCCCTTTGCCATTGGGTATTGCCTGCCAGTAATGGCTGTCTTCCTCCGCATGGAGCGTGGCGGGAAAATACGTTGGTGTTGTGGAACTGCCATGAAGAATTCCATCGCGGGTATTCATCCGTTGGCCGTTTTTCCCACCCGTTGTCAGCCAGTATACATTTTCATTTGTATAAATGCCTGCGGTAGCGCTGCCATAGAAAAGGACGTAATCAGAGGTGTCAAATTTACCGTCAGCTTCTCCATACACATGAATAGGGGTATCGGTTCCCCGATTGCTCATGCTGATTGTTGAAGGGTCTATACCGCTTAAATCCAGCCCGGCGGAAGTAAGGTCGTCATACGTAATTTTGTATATGCCGTTTTCAGTAACGCTGATTTTAAGATTTGTGACTGCATTCCCACTGTCGCTACTTTTAGCGCTTTGGTTACTGTGGTGGGTTTCCACATGTGCGGGTGAGGGACGCTTCAGGGAATGATAGTTTATCAGTGTGTTTTTTAATACATTTTCATAAGCAGGATGAACATTTTGTGTCCTGTCATGACTTGAGGATGGAGGCGTATCCCATGTAATCCTTGCAAGGATGCGGTGATAGAGACATATCTCACCGGTAACGGGGTTATACTGTACCGGATAGAACTGCACCTGGGCGACCGCCTGATCCCGCACATAGCCGGTATAACCTATTTCTACTGCCTTACCAGGATAGAAGGCATCGGTTGTATAAACCTTCCGATCAATAACAAAGGTTTCCTCCGCCCCCTCTGTAAGTACGTCTCCCATCACCTTTGGTTCCGGTGATGGCAGTAAACGATACCCCTTCAACATTTCATATCCGGCATCCAGGATTTCCACAGAAACCCCTTCGATGCATGGAATACCCACCAGCGTGCCATATATGGGTATCTGCGGCATTCCGGGCCTGTTGCTTTGCGCCATATCCGGAATAACGAGCCTTTGATACGTTTGCCCGCCGTGTTTTATCGTTTCAACCTGAAAATCATCAACGTTTAATTCCAGTTCGATCACCTGTTCATCCGACCGTAATACCTTCAGATGTCCTTCAGATAACGGCAGTGCAGTTACCGGAGAGGTATAAACACCTTCCAGTATCAAAAACACGGCTGTGGAAAAAAATACGCTCCACAGAATATTTTGTTGTAAATGTTTCATTTTTTGCACCTGTTTAACTACCATTTTAATAAAAACCTCTTGTGTTCGGTATTTTGAACGGAATTTACTTTCCCGCGTAGCTGATAATGTGTATACGTTATGTAGGGTAAGATTAATGAGATGTTTATCTTTCTGAGTACCTTCTTTTCTGTGTCTCTTTCAAAGTACGGATAGAAGAAAGTTAAGGGGACGTTCCGGCTAAAACAGAGCGCCAAACAGTAGCTTATTTTGCTTTTTAATACGCTGTATGATAATTCCTCAAGTACCTCTTGAGGCATGTCAGCGCCAAGCGTCATTCTGGTGATCAAAAGGGCCGTGTAAACAATGTTATTGCATTGATATGCCCATGCGTCCCGGACGAATTTTTCCCAGTTTAAATTACGGTATTTATTTATAATTTCTGCAATGTCGCATAAGGATTTCAGCCTGAAAAATCTCTTCCTGCAACTATTTATACAGGTAGTCAGGAGCATGTCTTCCGGCGACACCACATACGCGCCATATCCCATAAAATCAATCCTTGTTGCATTATCCCACATATTCTGGAAGTTTATCGGCAGCAAACCTCCCATATCAACATCGTGGTGATTGAGATACTGACATTCAATTCCCGGACGGCGAATTGATGATACAATCGCCTCTTTTTCTTTATCAGTTACGCCATTTTTCCTGGATATGACAATCAGGTCAATATCACCGGGCAGCATGTACCATGGGTGTTCATACACAAGGATATCCATAGCGACCCCTTTTATCAGCATAACATCAGCCGACATGTTATCTGCCAATGCCAGTATCTCTTTTATCCTCTCAGACCTTGGCTTTTCTGCGGCAATAGAGCTGTAATAACAAAGCTTGAACCGTTCATTTACTTCCTGTGGTATTTTAAGGCCTTCACGAAAACATGTCAGCAGATTCCTGTAAACCAACGGCGCTACGCCGTGTAGTCGAGCGGTGGTCCAAACGACGTCCCATTTAATTTTTTTCTCTCTGTACAGGGCAATCAGGATATTTTTATGTTCGGGAGTAAATTTTTGCCTCGTACAGAGAAAGAGGAGTTTGTTTTCGGGTATCATATTTTTCCTTAAAATTGCATCGGCCTCGGATAAACACAGATAAACTATATTTTTAAAATAATATAAAGAACGACTGTGAATCTATAGTCAGCGACAACAACTAAGTAACCAAATCTCCCTTGCTCCCCCTTTGCTAAAAGGGGAATGCAAGAAAGCCACTCCCGGGAAGGAACCCACCCCTTTTCCCCTCCCAAGAGGGGAATTTAAGAAGTCCCCTCTTGGGAGGGGAAAAGGGGTGGGTAAAAAGTCATTGGGTTTTAACTTTTAAAACCCTAATTAAACGTATAGAAATTTCAAAGTTGGAAACAGAGCAGTTAGACAACCGCTGGATTCTCATTTAACTTGATGTTGCACACCAACCACGCCGCATACTAAATCCGCCATATCCTTGAGCGGTCCAACAGAAAGCCGGTAGCATTTAGCCCCTTCTATCATCGCAGAGAGTTCTAAAAATAATGGTATCGAGTTCCCGCTAAATTCGTCATGCAACACCTTCGACATATATCCCCCCTGAAATCGTTTCAGGAGCGATACTACTGCCTCACTTTTAGGGATATCTTCAAGCCTTGCAGGGGAAGAAAACGATGGATAATGTTCTTTTCCTTTGCCAGCATTCAGCATCAGTGTCTGAAATTCCCTGCAAAATAATTCTATTTTAGCCAAGGTAGAAGTTGGTCGAACAGCTGTACACTTTATCAGAGGATAACCATGCATGTTTTCCACCCGCACATTTTCAACGCCTTCAATCTCATTTATGCAAGCAAGGAGCGAATTGTCAAGCCGTTCAACTAATACACTTATGTCCTGCAATCCATTCTCTGGCCTGGCATCATCATGCAGTATAATTACATGATTAACATTTGTTGTCTCCCTATAACTGCCCGGCACAATGTCTTCGATATCCAGGAGCGTTTTTCCCATCCATCGTGGGGCATTTGTGGATTTTTGAGCAATGCCGGTCAGTTCCAATGTTCCTTTCCGAATCCAGAGACATCTGGGGAATGGGTGTACTCTCCCGTCAGTTCTTCCCAATGCGGCCATTTCATCAGAGAGAAACTTAAACCCGCGCTTCACCAGCTCGATAACCAGTGTCGTCTTTCCGAATCCGCTATCTGCAAGTATGATTACACCCTGTCCATTCCGGGAAACAACTCCGGCGTGGAGTAACAAATGACTCTGAATCCTGGCGATTATCGTACTGAGGACGCATTCATAGGCATACCCGTCAAATAATCTGGCGTTACTGAGCGGCCATATCTCATTATTGATAACGATAACCGGTGCGTTATATGTATCATCCTGCTCGGCCAATAAAGCAAATTCTATTGTTGATCTGGAGTCCGTTTGTAGCCTATCTACAAGAAATTTATGGTACATTTGAGAAAACAAATCGACAAAACTTTTACAGTCCGATTTGATAGTGACGTCAACATCAAAAAACCGTAAGTTTATTTGATACAGAGAAGTCTTTTCTGTTAATGATCTAGCAGACATACTATTTTATAAAAAGAAAAGGGGCTTACTGGTAAAAACCATAGCAAGCCCCTATTGGTTATTGCCCGAATATTTACTATCACAATACACTACCACTGCCAGGTCCAGACCCTGTATGAGCCGGTCCTAACATCTCAAAAATCTCTTCATCTGTATAAGTTGTTACTTCAGGTGCTTCGTATTCGGGCAACTTTTTTTCTTTCACCGCCATCACCCCCTTTCAAAATATCCTGTAATAATTACGTAATGCAAACAAGTCCTATCGCATTGCAAACCTGAACCGCCAAGGCGTCATTTCGGATTGCGGAATTATAACTTTCCCTTTTCGCCTCTCGTTCCTTGCCTCTAGCTTCTGTCATCTTGCTTCTAAAAATTATCTCCTCCTTGCCTCACTCCCTTCGCTTCTCACTTTCACCTTTACAGGCCCGTGCATGGCGCTTGCGCCGTTTGTGTCCACGTCTTCCAGTTTATAATAATACGTTCCACTGGCAGGCGGGGTATCTTCGTAGCTGTAGCTTGCGCCTGCCGTTTCACTGCCAGTTGCGCTGATGAGTTCGCCGTTGATCTTCTTATAATTGCCATCCTTAAGTCTTGAGCGGTAGAGGTTAAATCCTGCGTTATCAATTTCCGTGGCCGTCTCCCACGTTAAAGTAACACTACCATCACCGCCTGCCTCAGCGGAGAAAGAAGATAAGGTAACAGCGGTTGAAACTGGTTCAATCTTAACCACCACATTATCCAATCCCCAGCTTTCATCACTCACAGCTTGTAAATTTTGACCAAAAAAGTTAAATGCTACACTGCTGTCGGAATGTGATGATGTAAAACTTAAGTGATAAACCGAATCTCCCCACCCTCCCGATCCGTATCCAAGGGTATTGTTTTCAACTGCTCCGGTTCTGGCCGAATTTGAATCATAGGTGGAACTATTGGTATAATCACCCGGGTATGCCTGCCCCGGTCCGTACCCGTTGCTAAAGGTTGTTTTTTTCAGTGTCGTGCTACCATTGATATCGATACCCCAGATATCAGGTCCCCAGTTCCAGGGATTGCCATCCCATGAGTGTATGATAAAAAGATCTAATTCAATCGTGATGTTTGAGTGGGAAGGAAGACCGGAAAGCGAAAGGCTTACAGTATTATTAGTAAACCTCCCGAGAAATTTTCTTTCACTTGCCGGTGTTGTGCTAACAGATGTACTCGACCATTCAGGTTGCGCTCCTGATTCGAAATCATCAGAAAAAGCAGTTATTTCATCTGCCCATGACAGCCGTCCGGTAAAAGCAGATACGACCACAAAGAAGCTTATCATCAACATGAAAACCAACGGAAAACAAACTCGCTTTTGCTGCATACGTATACCCCCGCGTTTCTCAAAAAATAAAATTGTTGCCAATCACAAAATTGGTCAAAAATTCCTCAAATATATTAATCATTTTGATACATTATTAAATACCTGATTTGGCATATACCATTAAGAGTTAACCAAAAGGTATATATCCTAATTCAATCGAGCAACTCAAATACTGCTTCTTTCATCGCCGTTTCTCTCCAGAACCTGCCAAGGCATCAATCTTAGATTGTAGAATTCGGATTTCGGAATTATGAACTTTCTCTCTTACCTCCAATTTCCGGCTTCTGACTTCTAGACGCTACCTCCTCCTTGCCTCACTTCCTCCGCTTCTTACTTTCATCTTCAACGGTCCGTGCATTGCACTAGCACCGTTTGAATCAACATCCTCCAGTTTGTAATAATATGTTCCACTGGCGGGCGGGATATCCTCGTATCTGTAGCTTGCGCCTTCTGTCTGGCCTCCTGTTGAAACAATGAGACCCTCATTGATCTTCTTATAATTACCGTCTTTCATTCTTGAACGGTAGAGGTTAAAGCCGGCGTTATCTATTTCCGTGGCCGTTTCCCATTGCAAAGTAACGACACCATCGCCATCCGTTTCGGCAGTAAAATTAAGCAGTTCAACTGCGGTAGGAGCGCAAACGATCTCCAGGCTGATTGCCCTGTCTTCGACGGCTGAGGTTTGTTCTCCACCATCCACAACCTGCGTATGTACATTAAAATTGGGATAAGCGTCGGGTGCAAGCGATGCGGACGCCTCCCATCCCGAAGCAATACCACCGCTCAGATTGTACCAGGCAAAATCAGGCGGGGTACCGTTGTCCCCGTCATTGCCATCAACAAGCTTATTGCTATTTCCAAGCTTTACAAAGGCATCGCCCGGCGACGCAATTACACTTACCCCCGACACGGGTAGTACCAAGGCGTAAAGTGTATTTATCGTGCAGTCATACCGAAGGTACAGTTTCGATTCTACTTTCTTGCTGGACTTTGCGGCACGGTACATGTTTGCAAAAAAATCGCCGCCTCCATCTTCCGCCAGATTCCATTCACTGATATCACCGTCCACGGTTGCCGTACCATACACCGGCTGTGGCAGAGCGGCAGTCACAACAGGAAAACCGGCACAGCAGATTATTATTGCAGTACAAAAAAATATTAATGCCGTTCTCCGTACTATTGGTTTCTTCATATTAGCTCCTGTCAAAGGTTCATCGTATTGTTATTTCGCCTGTATATAGCCAAAAGCGTCTGGTTTTCGAAAACACAAACACACCCCTAAATCCCCTCTTTTTAGAGGGGACTTCCCATCTTCCCCTCTAAAAAGAGGGGTGACAGCGTAGCTGACGGGGTGTGTATGAAATGCTGAATAGTTAGCATGGGTTTCTAAAATGTGACTTGTATGGCTATCCTTGCCTTTTGCTTCTAGCTTCCCTCATCTTCTCCTCTCAGCGTTATCTCCGAACTTCACCCTGACCTTTACAGTACCGTGCATGGTCTTTACGCCGTAAGAATCAACGTCCTCAATCTTGTAATAGAAACTGCCCCAGCCTGGTTTATTATCTTCGAAACGGTAATTAGCGCCTTCAACATCACTGCCTTCGGAGGCGATTGTATTATTGTTGATCTTCTCATATGTTCCATTTTTCTGTCTGGCGCGGTAAAGATTGAACCCCACGGTGTCAATTTCAGACGCCGTTTCCCAACGAATGATAACGTTGCCGTCATCATCCGCCTTTGCCGTGAACGATACCAGTTCGATAATGGTTGGAACACAGGATTGAGATGACGCCAGCCATGGGTCATAATCTACATAATTGCTGACTGCATCTCCCGTTCCTGCTCCTACGCCGGAAGGTCCGCTGGCATCGCCCCACCAGTTGTTTTCAGCAGTCAAGGTGGGGGCGCCTGTGTTGTAAACCCCGTAGGTTGAGTTATTCGTAATATTGCAATTGCTTATGGACGGCTTGGAACCAGAAGTAGCGTAAACACCGTACGAATTTTCTTTTAGTGCAGAGCAGGTAATTGACGGCGTCGAACTGCTGCCTGTTGAATACACGCCGTAATTGCTGGATTTACTTATGATGCAATTTTGAATGGCAGGAGAAGCGTTATTACAGTAAATATTAGAAGATGGGAAGGAGTAGCCTCCGTATTCTATGGTGCAATAGCTCAGTATCGCACCTCCGTCATACGTCCCGTTATAAAAATAGATGCCCTTCCAGTCACCTGCCGAGGGAGTAGCCGCACCGGAGGTAAAGGCAATGGGACTGCCGCTGGTACCCTGCGCATAGAGGGCGCCACGGTAATAATCGGCGTTGCTGGTCCCAATGAATAGCCCGGCGCCGGTATTGAACTTTATTTCACAGCCAGGATTTATGGTCAATGTCGCAGTTGCCAGATAGCTTCCAGAAGAAGACCTCACTGTTACATCTCCATAAATAAAATAGAACAATCCCTGGTCTACCCACGTGGCATTTGAATATACATATCCGCCCCGTACCAGAATTGCATCCGTCCCGTTGCCGCTCCCCGTATTGCCTGATGTGGTATCTATATAATCCGGATTCATACTTATCGGATATGTGGCATTATTGTTAAAGATATTGTTTGCAATAGTCGGGGCTGAATAATCGTTGCAATAGATGCCATAACCACTGGAATTCTGTATCGTACAATTCTGGATGGTGGGGGAGGCGTTATTGAAATACAAATTGGCATTATAGGCGTATCCTCCGTATGATACCGTGCAGTAGCTCAGTGTCGTGCCGCCATCGTACGTTCCGTTATAAAAATAGATGCCTTTCCAGTCTCCTGCGGATGGAGTGGTGGCGTTAGAGGTGAAGATGATGGGGCTGCCGCTGGTACCCTGCGCATTGAGTGCGCCGCGATAATAATCGGCATAACTGTTGTTACCAATAAATAGTCCGGTTCCCGGATTAAACTTTACCTCACATCCCGCATCGATAGTCAATGTCGCTGTCGCCAGATAGCTTCCGGAAGAAGACCTTACCGTTACGTCTCCCAGAACATTATATGGTATGCCATTTTGAACTCTCCAGATATTGTCTCCATCGACATATCCTCCGATTACTTCTATGACATTATTGGTGTTTCCTGTACAGATATTATTTGTGAGGTTCATGTACGGACCTACCCGCATGGCGGTACCGTTGGTGGTAATAGTGTTATCTGTAACGTTAGGAACCGGGGTTGTAGAATTACAGTAGATTCCATACGTACTGTTATTGGTAATGGTATTGCCATTGCCGGTTCCTCCAATTGGAGGGTTTGAGCTGCTTGTCAGAAATATGCCATTAGCGCTGCTATTCTGGATGGTGCTGTTTTTTATCATAGGAGAGGAATTATTACAGTAAATGTTGGAATTATACGTATGGCCTCCATATTCTACTGTACAATAATCCAGTATCGTTCCTCCGTCATACGTCCCATTATAAAAATAGATGCCTTGCCAGTCTCCTGCTGAAGGGGTAGCTGCGTTAGAGGTAAAGATGATGGGACTGCCGCTGGTACCCTGCGCATTGAGTGCGCCGCGATAATAATCGGTATAACTGTTGTTCCCAATGAATAGCCCGGTGCCGGTGTTGAACTTTATTTCACAGCCAGGATTTATGGTCAATGTCGCAGTCGCCAGATAGTTCCCGGAAGAAGACCTCACCGTTACGTTTCCATGAATAAAATAGAACAATCCCTGGTCTACCCACGTGGCATTTGAATCTACATATCCACTCCGTACCAGAATTGCATCCGTCCCGTTGCCGCTCCCCGTATTGCCTGACGTGGTATCTACATAATCCGGATTCATACTTATCGGATATGTGGCATTATTGTTAAAGATATTATTTGTAATAGTCGGGGCTGAATAATCGTTGCAATAGATGCCATAACCACTGGAATTCTGTATCGTACAATTCTGAATGGTGGGTGAGGCATTACTGAAATACATGTTAGAAGAATAGGTGTTTCCTCCATATTCTACCGTGCAGTAGCTCAGTATCGTACCACCATCGTACGTTCCGTTATAAAAATAGATGCCTTTCCAGTCTCCTGCGGATGGAGTGGTGGCGTTAGAGGTAAAGGTGATGGGGCTGCCGCTGGTGCCCTGCGCATTGAGTGCGCCGCGGTAATAGTCGACATAACTGCCGGTTCCGATAAATAGTCCGGTTCCCGGATTAAACTTCACCTCACATCCCGCCTCGATAGTCAATGTCGCTGTCGCCCCATAACTCGAGGAAGAAGACCTTGCTATTACATCGCCGTTTATGATATGGGGGTTACCTGATGCATACCATGTCTCATCGCTTGAGATATAGCCGCTGTGATAGGTTGGTCCTGCGGAAAAGGCAGTTTTGGAAACGGTAAATAAACACAAACACAATAAAAAAATACCGGCACAATATTTCTTCATATTCATATAACACCCATTTTCCTCTCATCATTTCTGATTTCGACTTTTAGATCCAGACTAAATAAAAGCAATACCGTCATTTGCCGCAATAATTCGTTTTTTTTATCCTGGAAAGATGAATGATCTTTTACAGAAGAACCTTTGGCGCAGTTCAGAGTGGAGGAGTCGTGTCTTATCGTAACCATTTCTTTGTTTTCGTCTGTCATTGTCATTTCAACCCTATCGTATTGTCACTCTCTTTGCCTTATCTCATTCTGAGGCAAAGCCGAAGAATCTGAGGTCTCAAAGATACAAAGGGTTTGCCTTGCTTAATTTAATGTTTAGGAATTTCAAAGTATTTGATTGTTCAGTTAACACACCCCTACCCCTCTCAAGAGGGGAACGACAACCCCCTAAATCCCCCTTAACAAAGGGGGCAAGGGGGTTGTTTCGCCGGCATTTGCCGTGTATCTAAAAAGTCGCTGCCAAAGGCAGCCTGATTTATCCACCGTTCTGCCATGAACTCATCACAAAGAGCGGCTTGCATCTTGTATCTAGGATCCCGCATTGTAATGGTGCATTGCTAATATCCCCTTACTGTAAAAGGCCTCAAGTATCTTCAGTATATCTCCGGAGACGTCGTGTTTATCGGTTATAGAAAAGTTTGTTCTGATTGCTTTCTCTATGTCCTCTGGTGTGTGATTTCCGTCGCACAATTTCCAGACGAGTTTTGCCGTTGGATTGAGGACGTGAATTACTTTTTTGCCGGAGTTGTGCAGGATGGCTTCACACCCTGCATTCTGCATAAAAAAACCTTGTTTACGAAGTGGCTTCACCTAACTCTCCATGTGTGTTAAAAGTTAATTCATCAGACTGTTGTCGCCTGAGACATAGCAGTTTGGGCGGGGCACGGGGTTCGGCGTTACCGCTGCTATTCGGATTTCAGAATTATATAAACTCCCCCATGCCTCCAGCTTCTAGTTTTCCGGCCTCTGACTTCTAGACTCTACTTTTCCTCGCCTCACTCCCTCCGTTTCTTACCCGCACCTTTACCGGCCCGTGCATGGTCTTTGTCCCATTTGTGTCCACATCTTCCAGCTTATAGTAGAAGCTGCCCCTGCCAGGTGCGTCCTCAAAGCTATACCTTGCACCTTCTGTTTCACTGCCTTTATTATCAATAAGTTCGTCGTTAATCTTTGTGTATGCACTATCCTTGTGTTTTGAACGATAAATGTTAAATCCTGCATTATTTACTTCCGCCGCGGTTTCCCAGTTCAGGGCAACATTGCCATTGCTATCTCCTTCTGCTGTAAAGGAGACCAAATCGACAACCGTTACTTCACCATTACGCACCTGAAATAAGTACCTTCCAGATACGCTGCTATTGAGGCTATTATAAATCAACCCTGTTGATGAATTGGAATCGAGGAATGAGCCGGGAACGCCAGAGCCGGATCGTTCATAGTAAGTTCCGGGATCGCCAGTGCCGTTAGAGTAACCAACCCTGGCGGAATTACCGCCTAACCCGCCACTTCCGCTGCTGGCATCCCCAGTTTCCCATTGAACCTTGTCGTAATTAAACTCGAAGTCGAAATCACCCGGCGCTATGTCAGAACGGTCTATAAGGATAAGCTGAAAACTGTTAAGCTTGTCTACATGAGCACTATAATAACCAACGTCAATCCAATTCACCCCGAATGCATTACGCCCATCAACAGAACCGGCGCCGTAGCTGTAAGTAACAACGCCAGAACCAGAGCCTCTTGTGTCTACATCTGCAAAGAAGGGGGCGATAATTACCCGGCTTGTACTCACCAAACCATAAGGTGTATAGGTGGACTGCGCACTATCGAACGTTACGTTGCCATTGTTGTTAATGTAGAGATCCGTATAGTTGCTTCCAAAAAAGTTAACAAAAAAACCAATTGATACAAGGCTTGTTGAACTATCATCATTGCTAGGTAATGAGTTACTGTTAAAACCCGACCGAATAGCCCCCGCATGCGCATTTACACCATAAGTAACACCTAAAGTGCATACCATCAAAAACATCATAAACATTATCATTCCTCGATAAAACATTTTCCCCCCTCCTCCTTTTTCATGGTGTAGTTAAATAAATCTCTCTTTCTTCCAATGCTTTTTTGCGACAGTTCAACATTTTTTATATAGAAAGTAAATACCTGAAATAGGGTTATCCCAAAAGAATCAACCCAAAAGGATATATCCTTTTGAACGAATTGAATGAAGGGTTACTGATGCGCTGTTGTTCTAAGAGATTCTTCGCTTTTGCTCAGAATGACAAACGGTTATGTTTTGAGTTTTTGCTAATGGATTAAAAAACTACAAATAGAGGGAATACTTCTTGGGAAGAGTGCGGAGAGAAATCTTTTTTTGTTCACTTTTAATAGTGCGTCAGGGTGCCATCCTGCTTTGCCTTTCCTACGGCATACCCGAACACTGCAATACTGAGCGGCGTCATGATGAGAGAAAACAGCGTCAATCCAATTATATTAGGCAATAATAATTTCAGGGAATATCCATTTAACAGGGAAAGTCGCATTCCTTCCATTGAGTAAGTAATCGGCAGTAAATACGATAACTTTTGAAGCCACAACGGCAGTACGGAGACGGGATAATACACCCCTCCCACTATCCCTGAAACATTTGTTATCATCCAGCTTATAGGATCGCCCTTTTTTAATACCATGACAAAACTGGCAGAGATTATTCCCAGACTATTAAAGGAGATTATGGTAAGGAGGAGTATGATAACTGCCCCTACCACATTCGCATTGCCTATATCAACCCCATACACTAAAATTCCCAGTAAGAGATAGACAGCAACCTTAAAAGAGGTAAAAATAAAGCCGTAAAGGGATGAAGAGATGATTATGGTGGAAATTCCCGTCTGTGTTACAAGCATTGCCTCGAGGGTTCCCAGCATCTGTCCTTCCCTGATACTTTTGGATAACCCCTCTGTAGCGACTCTGAGATAATTAAAAAAAGCTATCCCTATAAGGATAAATGAAAAGTAGTTTCCCTTGTACGGCTTCAGATAAGATACACCGGCGTTTCCCAAAAGCTTAGAGAGAAAGAAAAATATTGTGGTTGAAACAATTATTCCGGCAAGCTGCGTGAAAAACGAAAATTTATAGCTCGTTTCATTTATAATATCGCGCAGGACAAAGGCAAAGACCTTTCTCATATATGCCATATCTATAAATTACCTTTCTGCCGGAAGAATTTCGGGGTCTACTATCCTCGAAAATACTTCTCCCAGCGAAAGTTCTTTCTCTATGTATTGTTTTCCTGAAGCAAATTCTTTTTTCAGTTCACTTACCGTCCCGGTAAACTTTATTTCTCCCTTGTGGAGAATGGCCACCCGGTCACACAATTCCTCAGCCTCATGCAAGTTATGGGTGACAAATATGACAGTCCTTTTCTCTTTCAGCACTAATTTTTCACGGATAAACCTCCTCAATTTACGCGATGTAACAGGGTCTATGCCGTTTGTTGGTTCGTCCATGAAAATAATTTCAGGGTTGGTCAGAAGCCCCCTTGCTATTGCGACTTTTCGCCTCATGCCAGTTGAATAATCCTTAAACATCCTGTCGGCATCAGTGGTGAGTTCCAAAGTCTCCAGAAGGCCATTTATTCTCGTTTCCGCTTCCCGGCCCGTGAGATTATTCAGCCGTGCAAAAAATCTCAGATTCTGCCTGCCCGTGAGCCTCCAGTAAAAGCTCCTGTCATCGCCTACCACGCACCCAATGATCCTTCTAATCTTCCCGCCGTCCTTTGAAACATCAAACCCATTTACCAGCGCTTTTCCTGAGGTAGGGAAGACCAGGGTACAGAGTATCTTTGTGAGGGTCGTTTTGCCTGCCCCATTTTGCCCAAGAAGGCCGAACAATACGCCCTTTTCTATTGCAAGTGTCGCGTTATTAAGGGCGGTGAATTCTTTTCTTCTGAAAGGGTGCAGGAATAAACTGCCGTATCCTCTTATTACCGGGTATCTTTTTGTGAGGCTTTGTGTTTCTATACAGTAAGACAACGATTAATCCTTACGAAAAGACAGTATTAGTGCGGAAATGTAAAGGATGATGGAATCATCCGGTATATGGCAATCTGAGTCAATATGCCATGTGCGGGTATTTAATATCTCAACGTCACGAAAAGCCTTTCCCAGCTATCCAAACCGTCTAATATTTCTATTCCAATCAGGTAGCAACTGGAGTGATTTTGGTTTGTTTTTTTTGCATGAACTATCCGAACAGGAAAGATGTTCGTTGACCCGGTCTCGGTATCCATAATAATTTTACACAGGTGCGTATTGCGCATATAATCATGGTCAATATCCGTCTCTAATTCCAGTTCTCCTTTAAATCCTTTCTTACTCACATCCCGTATGGTACAAATCCTCCAGTCCTCATCGTTAATCTTTATCTCCACATAATGAATGTGGTTTATACCCCTGACGATCTTTAATGCTGTTTTGTGCCTGTTGCTTTCCCTTTTTTCAGATTTATTGCAGGAATCTTCATTCGACAGTCTATTAACCACCCTGTCACGACCGCTCTCTTTGCCTAAATAGAGGTGCGCATCGGCAGCAGTTATCACCTCTTCTGCCGTTTTCCCGTTCTCCGGGTATGTGGCAACGCCAAACGTAATGGATACCATCATAACCTTGCCATCAGGGATTTCATTGGCAAACGCGTTTTTTACTATGGTTCTCAGTTTTTGTGCAATTGTAGTAGCGCCTTCCTTATCCGTTTCAGGCAGGAGTATCGTAAATTCTTCACCTCCATAACGACAAACGAGATCACCCTGCCTGACATTTGATTTCAAGAGGTGCGCTAATTTTTTCAGTATCTCATCCCCCAGTCCGTGTCCGTATATATCATTAAAATATTTAAAATAGTCGATATCTCCGATTATTATGGAAAAATTCTTCTTGTACCGCTCTGCCGCACAGTATTCACGATGACATGCCTCAAGAAAATATCTCCTGGTATACAATGTCGTCAAATCATCGAACATAGAACTCCTCTGGGCATTCTCATACCGTCGTATCCTCTCAATTGTGTGGGCTATGACATGCCCGGCGGCAAAGAAGAGTCTCTTGTCGTTCTCTTCAAATCCATTCGTTGCCTGCTTTTGTAAATTTAAAATCCCAACTATCTGGCCGTTATCTAATTTTAAAGGGGCAGATAGAAAAGAACCAATAGCCGATATTCTTCCTTTATAATAGAGAAATCTTTCATCCTTGCTCACGTCATTCAGCAGAATGGGCTCGCCTGATTGGAATACAATGCCAGTTATCCCTTCCCCTATTCTAAACGATACATCCTTTACTTCTTCATAGATTTTGCTGTTTGTTTTCCATATCTTGAGTTCGCCAGATTTTTCGTCCACTAACATAATGCAGAAATCTTCGATCATGAGGATGTCATTTATGAGGGCTGTTATTTTATTAAAAAGCTCTTCTGCATGAAGGCAGAAATTGAGGGTTTTACTCAATCTGTAGAGGACATAAAATTCGAAGAATCGTTCCTTTAGCTCGCCAAGCTCCTTTTGGGTAGAAAACAACAGAAGATCATTGTCTATTGTTTTTAGTTTTTCACCATTTTTCATTGGCAAAGGTCTATTAATTTATGCGCGTGTAAAAATCTGGCAAGAGCAATAAAATCTTTACTTCCCGGTAAGAAGACGTGCAACAACCCCTGCCCTGCCGGTAACGCCGAGTTTTAGCATTAAAAGCTTCATATATACTTTTATCGTATTGTTGCTCAATTTGAGACTGCGGGCAATCTCTTTATTGCAGCGGTCATCGATAAGCAATTGTATTATTTCCCGTTCTCGCGGTGTTAGTTTCCATTGCCGGAATGCCTTCTGAAGGTTTACATTATCATTACAGATTCTCTCCAAAAGAAACAAATATTGTTTCTCCTTTGCTCCACAAGGTGACATTATCACACCCCTTATGCCGTAACGACGCCTATGACTATTAAATATGTCAATAAGTTCGGCACTGAGGAGTGGATCATCGCCATTTTTACTCGAGCCGTTTACCTTCTTGTCCAGCAATTTCATCCATTTTAAGCAAAAAGTAGTAATATCTGACGGAGACATTTCTGTCTTTTTCCCGCAATCTAGTGCGAAAGAAATGATATCCAACGCCTCTTCGTTATAATAGCATTCATCCTTCTGTCTGCTTCCTCTGTACTGATATAAAACAAAAGGAACCGGATTCGAAATCTTAATTTCTTTTTCTTTTTCTTTTTCTGTAAGATTATTATTCATAGAAAAGAAGATAAAAAATTGACAACAATTTTATGTATTTTTAAACTCCTACACAATTCGCACATATCATGCCTAAGGAAACAAGCCGAGAAAATTTAAAATCTTTTATTATTTAAAATCCATCACAATACCTCAATTTCACTGGCAAATAAGATAGTGCTGGAAGAATGTTTTTACCAGATTATTCAATTAGGCACTTAAATATTTCATGCTACATAGTGTGTCATGCTACATAGTGTGTCATGCTACATAGTGTGTCATGCTACAATTTCGACTTCTATAAATAGCAGAAGAGAATTTATGCAATATTGTTCTTGTTGTCTCCGTTGCGTTTGTAAAAGACTGAGAAATATAAAGAAAGTACGAAAAAAATCAAGTATATATTCGGGCATATCCAAAAGGATATATCAATAAGGATTAACTCATTTTTTGGTATTTACATGCGATGGAAATAAAGGTAAATTCTGCATCTATGAAAAAACACGAAGATGAAAAAAGAAGAAATAAGCGTATTTCTTATCCCCAGCCTGCTTCTACAAGTTTTATTGTCATGGGGGATTTTATTCATCCCCCTAATACGTATGATGTAAAAGGTGAAATACTCGACGTAAGCAATGGCGGTATGAAAATTCGAGTAGATGGGAACCCACCGGAAAAGGGATCTGTGCTTCGTGTATTGGTGCCTGTACATGTTGCTCCAGACGTACAGGCAGTTATTCCGGTCTTAACGCAGGTGCGTTGGGTAAAGGGGTCGTCGAATGAAGACCACCAGGTAGGCATAAGATTTATGGCGTAATGAAAATGAAAAAATTAATTACTTATATAAAAATGCTGTCGGTCTTTTCTGCCCTGACGCTAGGCGGTGTGTTTTTAGGTAGTGGCGGAGAGATAAGGTGGGGGAAAGGGGACGTAATCAATGAAAGGCCTCTCCCTGTCCCTGAACCTTCGAGTTATATCCTCGTTATTGTCGGTGGAATAACTATTCTGTGTTTTCGATGCTGGAATGCAAGAAAAAAGAATTCTGAGAATTTACAATAATTTTTTACTATCAGCTACCATTGGACAAAACCGAGAGCATTCACTTTATTTCACAGAGGTTAAAAGGCAGGAGACTTGTTTTTCATGTATCCATTTGCAGAAGAAGGATGTTTTTCCCTCTATTATTTTCAGAAGAGAAATATCTTATCAATCAAAATATTTAAAACTATGATTCACGCCATCGTTTGGTTGCTAACTGTTTTACTTTATACCCCCGTTTTCTATCAGCTTTACGGCGGGCGGTGGAAGACAAGCGATTACACGCATGCATATTTTATCCTTCCGTTATTCCTCTGGTTGGTGTGGCGAAAACGCAGCATTTTGAAAGAATTTCTCCGCAACGGGCAGTCCGGTAATGCCGTTGTCAGTTTTATACCTCTAGTAACCGGGTTATGTTTGTTCATTTTTGGCTGGTACTACGATTACATATTTCTTACTTCACTTTCTCTCATTCCCATTCTCTATGGTTTGGTAAGCTATCTTTACGGAAGGGAAGTAGTAAAGATTTTGACTTTCCCCATTCTTTATCTGGCGCTCATTCCCCCGATTCCAGTCGGAATTATCGATAACGTTACCCTCCCGTTACGGTACGGTGTTTCAATTGCAACGGAGGGTATTTTAAGAATTTTCCACTATCCCATAGGCAGAGAGGGACTTTTACTGTTTATTGGTGATAATGAGCTTTTTATGGGACAGCCTTGCAGTGGTTTTCGTACCATCATCTCTATGCTGTCTCTTACCATGGTTTATGTATATATAAGCAATGGCAGTTTGTTTAAAAAAGTGGTACTCAGTTCTTCAATAATTCCTTTATCGGTATTCAGCAATTTTATCCGCGTAGTGGCAATCTGTCTTGTTACATATTATTTTGGCGAAACTGTCGGACAGGGATTTTTCCACGGTTTTAGCGGGACTTTAACGTTCATGATCACAATAATAGGATTGTTCGGCTTGGAATATCTTCTTGGTAAATGTATGAAACAACCAAAAAATCCGGTGCTGAATTTCACACAAATAAATAAACGTCCGGTCAGTGCGCAGATATCTGATATTTCTTATACAGCGTTAAAAAACCATCCATCGTTTCACTCATTCACAGGATATTTCACTAATACGATAAAACATACCAAAGGGTGGGTTGTGATTATCGCATTGTTAATCGCTGTTATATATTGTTTTACCGGAACCAGGGCGAAATATGTAAGCAACGACGTCCTTTCTCAGTTGGAAATCCCTCTCGAATTGAATGGCTGGCAGGGAAAGAATACCGAACAGGAATGGAACAGAGATGACGATAAATACAATTTTATCAGTAATGTCTTTGACCGGGAATACGTGAATAAGGATGGGAAAAACCTCTACTGGCTTATTTTGGATGCGGGTAATTTCCATAATCCAAAGGTGTGCTCCAACGGCGCGGGCTTTAAGGTAAAGGATTTAAATAACGCCAATTTTCCCCTCTTCAACCGTATGGTTACAGCGCATTGTCTTTATGTTGAGAAGGACACGGATAGTTATTTACTGGTTTACTGGATGTGTATTGATAAAAATATCGTCGACTGGACAGGACAGAAGATAAAGGAACTGTGGCATTCATTAACGAATAAGAAAAAAACCGGTTTGATGATACGGTTTGATATACCGTGCAGAGAAGATGCCATCGAAGACGCCCTGAATTTAGCAAAAGAATTCATGACAGATATGCATCAGTCTGTCCCGACAGATCAATTGGATTACATTTTTGGAAAGTCAACATGAGTTTCGAAGTTTCAACAAAGCTGCAAAGATGTGCAGGATAAACCAGATGGTTTAAACAGTGTCATTGGTTTTAAACCGGTATCAACCGTAAACGGTTTAAAACGTCTCAGACCTCGTCAAACGTTCTGATTCAATCGGGAACGATTAAATCAAGTCTGGGAAAAGAGAAGGATAAGGCTTGATTATTCTATGTTTTATGGTAACCTCCCACAGCATGTATAAAACATAAATCACCATAATGCTTGGAGGACTTATCCTTGAATACAGATATAAAAAGATATTGTAGGACGATTGTTACGACAGTTTTTTTCACCGTTTTTACTATGCCCTGTTTAAATCTCTATTCTTTTGATTTTAACAGGCCGGATATTTCGCTTATGAACTTTCTTGATTCGCTTTCGGTAAACTATAAAGGTTTTGACGTAAAACTGAGAGGGATAACCATCGGCGAAACCTATGACGATAATGTCACGTTTTCAAAAGAAAATCCGAAAGAAGATTTCATAACTAACGCAGGACTTGGCGTATCTGTCAAATACGAAGGGAAAATTACTTCGTTGGAAGTTATCGGCTCTCTTTACAGCGAAACGTTCGCAAAAAATGATAATCTTAATAACGTCTCTCAGGACGTAACCCTTAATTTTAAAACTGAATTTTCAGAATATGAGCGGATGAGTCTTAAGAATACCTTTGCTCATACCTATGTGCCCCTCTGGTTTGAAGGTGCGCAATTCTTTGTAGACCAGTTTGGAAGAACAGAAGGGCGATTCAGCTACTACAAAAACAAATTCAGCATCGATTATAGCAGGGACATTACCGAGCATTTTGCCCTGCTTGCAAAGTACGGAAATGATGTAGATGCCTTTTCAACAGAATCTTTATCCGATTCTTTTCTCAATAGATTTGGTTTCGAGACTGATTATCTGCTGAATCCCGATACAACGCTGTATTTCGCATACGATTTTTCCGACAGAGACTTTGAAGATGCAGATAACGCCTTGATAAACACGATTACCTTTGGCACACGACAATCTATTACAAAAAAGCTGTATTTTGACGCCGGCATCGGACTGGATTTTATCGATGCCTTTGATGATGTGGAACTTGTGAGGCCGCTTGCCCAGGCATCGCTTGCTTATGAAATCAGCGAAACCACCCGCGCACGGCTTGTTTTTATTAAGAAGTACGATACGAGTCCTTATAACGTTGACATCTTTAATTACTGGCGAACTTCGGCTTTTTTTACACGGCAATTGTCTGAAAGATTCGGGAGTTCCGTTTCTCTTTTTTACGGCAACGGCGATTATATCTCCTCCGGCTTTGAGCAAAGGCTGATAGGCGCCACTCCTGCGATTACCTATGATATTAATAAAAACCTGAAAGGGAATTTGACCTATACCTATTCATTCTCGGATTCCGATGTGGAAACCGCAGGGTATACAAAAAATACGGTATTTTTTGGATTAGCGGCAGAATTTTAATACGTATGATAAAAGAACACCACGCACTATTGAGAAGACTGATGATATCTTTCGATCTCTGCATCGTAAGCGTGGCTTTTTTCATCGGGTTTTTATTGAGGTATAATTTAAAAGATTTCTATGAAGATTCGGGTAAATACGTTGTCCTCGTTTCCATACTACTCATTATCTGGGGGATTCTTCTTTATAACTTTGGGATGTATGAATCATTCCGGACCAAGCAAATAACCGATGTGTTGCTTATCGTAGTTGAAGCAGCCCTTATTGGATGGGGATTTTTAGGAGGTTTCATTTTCGTAACCAAAATCTCCTCCCTCAGCAGGCTGCATATATTTTATTCGTTTCTCCTTGCGGTACTATTCATCGGCATTGAAAAGGTTGTTTTAATACAATACTTCAGATACCAGCGTAAAAAGGGTTTTAATACGCGAAATATCCTGATTGTTGGAACGGGGAAAAGGGCACAGCGTTTCATAGACTTGATTAACAAGCATATCGAATGGGGCATTAATATCATTGGCCTTATAGACAGCGAAGTGATCAAGGGGAGTGTAATTTACGGGCATAAGGTAATCGGTGCACTCAAGGATGTTCGGGAGATAATTCATAGGCATGTTATTGATGAGGTAGTGTTTGTTGTTCCCAGGTCATGGCTTGGCATGATCGAGGAAACAATGTATATCTGCGAAACGGAAGGCGTACAGGTAAGTGTGGCAATAGATTTGTTTGAACTTAAAATATCAAAGGCAAAACACACGTATCTTGACAAGCTCCCCCTTCTGAGATTTGAGACTGTTTCGGATAAATTACTCTCTCTTTTTGTAAAACGTGTATTTGACCTTGTAGTCTCTGGGATTGCGCTCATTCTATTATCGCCGGTTTTAGCGATCACCGCAATCGGCATAAAGGCAACATCGAAAGGGTGCATATTCTTCAAGCAGCACAGATGCAGCTTGCACGGGAGAAGGTTTGCCTTATATAAATTCAGGACAATGGTCGAAAATGCAGAAGCAAAACTACAGGAACTTCTTGCATATAATGAAATGAAAGGGCCTGTATTTAAAATGAAAAATGATCCGAGAATAACGGCCGTGGGAAAATTTTTAAGAAAATTTAGCATCGATGAGTTCCCGCAGTTATGGAATGTATTTAAAGGGGATATGAGCCTTGCCGGCCCAAGACCTCCTATTCCTTCTGAAGTAGAGAGATACGAACCCTGGCAGCGAAGACGGTTAAGTATGCGTCCCGGTATAACCTGTCTTTGGCAGGTAAACGGACGTAATAAGATCGTCGATTTTGATGAGTGGATGCGGCTTGATTTGGAGTATATCGACAACTGGTCGCTTTGGCTCGATTGCAAAATATTTTTTAAGACGGTGCCCGTTGTGTTGTTCGGAATTGGGGCAAAATAAGTTTATGCGAAGGAGGCAGATATGTCAAAGAAAATGGTGACAATCTTGTTATTGTTGGTATGTATTTTTATAGCGCCACCTGGAAGTTACGCTGACGAATCTAATAGTCAATATGTTGTAGGGGTCGATGATGTGCTAGAAATAAAAGTGCAGGGACACAGTACCCTTGATACAACAACACCAGTAACCTCGGATGGTTCCATATCCTTTCCTTATATTGGCAGTATTACTATAAAAGGTATGAGTTTGTCTGAGGTAGAAAGGGAAATATCCAAAAGGCTTGCAGATGGTTACATAAAATATCCGGTCGTATCGGTAAAAATGTCCACCTCAAAGAGTCTGAAATTTTTTGTATGCGGCGAAGTTAAAAATCCCGGCAGATATGTGCTGGAAGATAATATGACTGTATTAAAGGCAATTTCTGCTGCTGGTGGTATTACGCTTGACGGCCTTTATGGAAGTGTAAAACTGAGGCGCATGCAGAAGGAAAAACAGGATTATAGTGAGATAGCGATCCTCCTGAAAAACGGAGAAAAAGGAAGTGCCGGTGGTGATACGCCTCTTCAGGCTGAGGACATAGTAATTGTTGGACGGAACAAGGATTTCTTTGTTTATGGCGAAGTATTGAAGCCGGGCAAATATACCCTTGAGGATAATATGACAGTGCTGAAGGCAATATCCCTTGCCGGAGGATTCGCAAAATATGGTTCTCCTGACAGAGTCAAAGTCCTCAGAACAGTTCCCGGCAAGGTAGACTACGAAAGCATTAAAGTAGATGTTAAAGGCGCTGTAAGCGGTCAGATTGGCAAAGACATTCGCTTATTACCCAACGATATTGTGGTGGCCTCCGAAGGAGTGATGTAGCGGAAATAAATTAGGTGTTCGACAACTTTCAATCGTGTTGTGGCAATTCATGAATTGCCATTACACTACATGGCGCTGCGTAGATACAGCCAAATCCCCCATAGAAAAGGGGGGAGGGAGGTTGTAAAAACTTTACTTTTTTCAAAAAACTTAAAGTATTGTGGACTTTCTTTAATGGAAAAAATTATGAAATCAAATTTAGTTGAGAGTACCATGCGTGATTATCTGACAGTTATATTCAGGCGCAAGATGGTAATTATCGTTACGTTTATCACCGTTATGATAAGTGTTGTTATTGGTCTGGAACTAAAAACCCCCGTATATGTGGCGCAGGTCAAGATGCTTGTTTCCGGCAAGAAACAGGTTACATCTCCTTATTATAAAGATATAGGATCTTATGGACAAAGCGTGGTATCCCTTACCCAGAGAGAAATCGTAAATTCCAATCCCGTACTGGAACGAGCGGTTAAGGTATTAGGTTTTCATGAGCGGCCGCTGGACTATGAAATAAACTTTTGTTCTCCAATTAAGGCGTTGTTAATAAGATTAAGGCGCAGTCTTTCATTCCAGCCATCGCTCCCCACGGCACAGGAAACAGAGTTTATCTTCAGAGCGGCGGTAGAGAATTTACGGGAATGTGTATCTATCGAATCTATAAGAGACACTGATATATTTACTATAAGCGCCAAAGACTTTAGCCCGGAGGCTGCCTCTATGATTGCAAATGCGGTGAGCCGGTCGTATGTTATCTTTGACCTTGAACAGCAACTGGTAGAACTTCGGACGCAGTATGGTGAAAAACACCAGGATGTATTGTTGCTAAAAGATCATATTAATGCTATGGAGAACCACCTCTCCGGTCTGCCCCTGCCCACAATAGAGGCCATTGGGCCGGCAAGCGTCAAAATTATAGAACAGGCGCAAGCGCCTTTTGCGCCAGCGAGTACCCGTAAATCAACAACCCTTGTTATAGCCTTTTTTATGAGTATATTTCTCGGGGTAATGCTTGCTTTTGGATTTGAATATATCGATACCACCTTCAAATCGCCTCAGGACGTGGAAAACTTTTTCCCTTTTCCCCTTCTGGGTTTTATCCCGAGGGTGGGCAATAATGGGAAAACACTTATTAAAGAGATACAACAAACAACTCCTTATACCCAATCGTATCATCATCTTGCCGACCAATTGTATCTATTGATAAAAGACAAAAAATTAAAATCCGTGCTGGTAACGGCTGCCTCTCCTCTTGAGGGAAGTACGATGATTCTTGCCAATCTTTGCACGTACCTTTCCGCAACCGCCGGACACAAAGTGCATGTTATCGATGCTAATTTGAGGGCGCCTGCTGTCCATAAATTCTTAAATATTTCAGAGAGCCCCGGTCTCTCTGATATCCTCGAAGGGAAGACTACTCTGGAAAAAGCAACGCGGAACGCAGGGGAGAATCTAATCGCCTTATCCGCGGGGAAAACCTCGCTCAATCCGGTTACTCTTTTGGGTTCTGTTAAATTGCAGGAAGTAATTAAATCAGCAATGGAAAACGCTGACATTGTTTTTGTTGACTATGCAAATTTAAGGCATATTAAAGACGTTTCTATTCTTTCTTCTTATCTGGATGGGATTGTACTGGTGGTAAATGAAGGCAAAACTCGCCGGCATGTCATTAAATCACTGATAGCGCCATTAGAACAGCGGAAGTGCAATTTTATTGGTGTCGTTTTGAATAACCGCACTTTTGCTATTCCAAGGATACTCTATAAATGGGTGTAAGGGCGGGCAAACAGGTAATAATTGTCATAGTAATCTGTTTTTTTGCAGCTTTCCTGTTTACGTATATACTAAAAATCTTCCCTGGCATTATGAAAGACGTTATTGTAGCAACTGAAAATATAGAAACAGACATTAAAAAGACTGCAAAAGGAATGATAGAAGAAGGTATAAACACCAAGGTGGATGTATCACAGGAGTTAACCAATGATAGTTATTAATTTAATTGTATAAACGATTTCCTCTTAGGGGCACGGGGGTTGTAAAGAATTTCAGAAAACACAACCCCCTGAATCCCTTTTATTAACCAGGGGGACTTACCCAGAACAACCTTTGCCGGTTCAATTTTGAAGATCGAACTGGATGTTTTGACCGGGACATGGATAGGAACCGATGCCACCGTGAAAAATGACAAAGGTTGTGGTTTAATCGAAGACGGCTGAACCATGCAGTATCCTGTAAAATGTAACTTCTGAATAAAAATCTTGATAAAAAGGAGGCATCTAGAAAATGAAAGCTTTAATCTTAGCCGCAGGCTATGGCACAAGGCTGTATCCACTGACTGAAAATACACCAAAGCCCTTATTGCCAATTGCCGGAAAACCAATAATCGAATATATCATCAAAAAAATCAACCATCTTCGTTTTATAGACAAGATTTATATTGTCACCAATGAGAAATTTTTAAGTCATTTTCAGACATGGTTAGGAAGCTTTAGCAGAAATACAAATATCGAACTTATTAATGACGGAACGACTTCGGAGAGCGACAGGCTGGGCACTATCGGAGATATTCAGTTGGCTATTGCAGAGAAAATGATAGATGACGACCTCCTCATAATTGGCGGAGACAACATCTTTACGGGTAATTTAGATGCGTTTATTGCCTTTGCCCAAAGAAAAAATCCCGCCTCTTCAATCGGCATGGTTAATCTCAAAGACCTTAGCGCTGCGAAAAGGTTTGGCGTTGTTGAATTTGATAGTAGCTCGCAGGTGATTGGCTTTCAGGAAAAACCAGAACAACCAAACTCTTCATTCGTTTCTATGTGTCTCTACTATTTTCCGCAATGTAAACTTGATAGATTTTCAGAGTATCTTGCATCTGGTAATTACTACGATGCCATGGGACATTTTATAGGGTGGTTGTCACAAGTTGATGAGGTTTATGGCTGTAATTTTACTGAGAAGTGGTTTGATATAGGAGATAAGCAGGCTTATTACGATGCGCAAAAGTACTTTGCCGGCAGCAGAGGATGTGTAAATCAAGCAAAACAGTACATTGCAACCAGAGTTTATTAGTAGCGCAAAAAATACACCCCTACCCCTCTCAAGAGGGGAATAAAAGAAGTCCCCTCTTGGGAGGGGATTGAGGGGTGGGTAGAAAAAAATCAGTGTTTATCCGTGTTAATCTGTGGTTAATTTAAATCGTTGTTGGAGTACGCATGCGTGTTTTAGTTGTTGGCGGCGCTGGATATATTGGTTCCCACATGGTGCGAGCCTTACTCGAAGAAAAATACGATACTGTTGTATTTGATAATTTAAGCACGGGCTACAGGGAATTTGTCCCCGAAAGAGTTCCTTTTATTAGAGGCGATCTGCGTAATGTGCCTGATATTCAGGGGGTATTCAGGGATCATTCCATTGACGCCGTAATGCATTTTGCCGCGTCGAGCATCGTGCCGGAATCAATGAGTGATCCCCTGAAATATTACCATAATAATGTGTTAGCCTGTATCAATTTACTAAAGGTAATGATGGAAAATAAAGTAGCGAAATTCATTTTTTCCTCTACGGCAGCAGTTTATGGAGAACCGGAGAATATTCCTATAAAGGAAGAAGATAAAACCTGTCCAACAAACACGTATGGCAGGTCAAAGCTGATGATCGAAAACATTTTGAGTGATATTTCCCGCGCGTATGACTTTTCTTATATTGCGCTTCGTTATTTTAATGCAGCAGGCGCGCATCCGGCTGGGGAAATAGGAGAAAAACACAACCCCGAAACCCATCTCATTCCCAATATACTAAAGACCGCAAGAGGTGAGAAGTCAGAATTGATGATTTTTGGAGACGATTATCCAACACCGGACGGAACCTGCATTAGGGATTTTATACACGTACAGGACTTATGCCATGCGCATCTTTTGGCGTTAAAGGCTTTAAAAGATGGAAAGAAGAATGATATATTCAATCTGGGTAGTGGCAGTGGTTATTCGGTAAAAGAGGTCGTACGAACGGTGGAAGAAGTGACCGGTAAGAAAATAAAAGTAAAAATAGTACCACGCCGTGCGGGTGATCCAGCAAAACTTGTGGCAGGTGCGGAAATGGCAAAAAAGATTTTGGGTTGGAAGCCAAATGCTAATTTGGAAGAAATTATAGGAACGGCGTGGGTATGGGAGTGTAAGAGTTAATACAATGTAATGGTTGTATGGATTAATAATTGGCATCTCGAAGAAAGGAAAATAATGACTGTTTTAATCTCACCGCACGGTGGAATGCTGAAGGAAAGACTCCTGGATGAAAAAGAGGCTGAAATGCTGAAAAAAAGAGCAAGGGACTTTCCTTCCTGGGATCTGACCGAACGCCAGTTGTGCGATCTGGAAATGATAATGAACGGAGGGTTTTCTCCGCTTGAAGGTTTTTTTGGGAAGGCCGATTACAATACTGTCGTTCGGGATATGCGTCTTAGCGATGGGACGCTTTGGCCGATACCGGTAACGCTGGACGTCACCGAAGAATTCGCGTCAAAAGTAGCGACTGGAAGTTCCATTGCCTTGAGAAATCCGGAAGGCATACTCATCGCGGTGCTGAACGTCTCTGATATCTGGAAACCGGACAAGGAAACGGAGGCAAAATTCGTATATGGAACCAAGGACATATTACACCCTGCCGTAGAGTTCTTGCTTAATCGGGCAAATCCGGTTTACCTAGGCGGTGAAATTACCGGGGTAGAGATGCCATTTCATTACGACTTTGGCCACTTACGCAATACTCCAAGAGAATTAAGGGAAAAATTTAAAAGACAGGGGTGGCATAAAGTGGTGGCATTTCAAACAAGAAACCCCATGCATCGGGCCCACCAGGAACTCACTTTCCGGGCGGCAAAATTAGCAGAAGCAAACCTTCTCATACACCCCGTTGTAGGCATGACAAAGCCGGGAGACATAGACCACTACTCAAGGGTGCGTTGCTATGAGAAGCTGCTGAAGCATTATCCAGAACAGACGACAGCCCTGAGCCTGTTGCCATTGGCCATGCGTATGGGAGGTCCGCGCGAGGCATTGTGGCACGCAATCATACGCAAAAATTACGGCTGTACTCATCTTATCGTGGGCAGGGATCATGCAGGGCCGGGAAATGGCAGTAACGGTAAACCTTTCTACGGGCATTATGATGCACAGGAGCTTATCTCAAAGTATCAAGGAGAGATTGGAGTTGAAATGGTGCCGTTTCAGATGATGGTCTATGTAAAAGAAAAGGCAGGGTACATGCCGGTAGATGAAGTTGAAGACAGAATGGAAGTTCTGGATATATCCGGCACTGAATTCCGCCGTCGTTTGCAGGAAGGTCTTGAAATACCTGACTGGTTTTCCTTTTCTGAAGTAGTTGAGGAATTGAGGAAGACACATCCACCCAGGCAAAAACAGGGATTTACAGTATTTTTTACGGGGCTTTCCGGTTCTGGTAAATCTACGATAGCAAACGCCTTGCTGGTAAAATTCCTGGAAATGGGCGGCAAAGCGGTAACGCTTCTGGATGGAGATTTGGTAAGAAAACACCTTTCAAGCGAACTGGGCTTTTCGAAAGAACACAGGGACTTGAATATCCTGCGAATCGGTTTTGTAGCAGGCGAGATTACCAAAGCGGGTGGTATTGCTATCTGCGCTCCCATTGCGCCGTATGCGGCAACCCGCAAGAGAGTCAGAGACATCATATCTCCGGCAGGGGGATTTTTGGAGGTATATGTGTCAACGCCCCTTGAAATTTGTGAAGAGAGAGATCGTAAGGGGCTATACGCAAAGGCCCGGGCAGGAATAATCAAAGAATTTACCGGCATAAGTGACCCGTATGAAGCGCCTGAGAATCCTGAACTCGTAATCGACACACGGCAGTGCTCGCCGGAAGAGGCGGCACAGATGGTATTATTGAAACTAGAAAAACTCGGGTTCATCCGATAGGGTTACAATAGTCTGATTTTAAAAGGATTTTATAAAAATCCTTCTCCTGATTGTAGAGCATTCGTGGTATTCGTATAATTCAATGCGAAAGGAATAGATTAAACATTTTTAAAAATGACTAAAATACAACAAGCTACAATTGAAGACACTTCAAAAGACGTAAAAAAGGTCGCCAAAGGGGCGGGAATCAGCCTTATTGGCAGTGCAATTGGAAGATGTCTTTTCTTCATATATCAGGTTATTATTGCGCGCTTCTTTAGCACCGAGGTGTTTGGTTTGTTTAGCCTAGGACTAACCGTCATAAGAATTGCAGATCTTTTTGGTCGTTTAGGTCTAAATATGGGAGCAATGAGGTTCATTTCCATCTACCGAAAGGATGATCCGTATAGGGTAAAGGGTGTGCTAATCAGCTCTGCTCTATTCTCTTTTTTGTGCGGGAGTGTGCTGGGTGGACTGGTTTACTTTTATGCAGGTTTTATATCCGAATCTGTATTTCACAAACCGGGGTTGACAAACATAATGAAAACCTTTGCCCCATGTGTTCCATTTATGGCAACCATGATGGTTGTTGCCACAGCCTCACAGGGATTTCACACAACCAAGTATAATGCGTATATAAAAGATATAGTCCAGCCATCAGCAAACGTAGTTTTAACAATTTTTTTTCTTTGTCTTGGTTTTGGATTTGCTTGGATTATTGTTTCATTTGTTATTTCCCACGCAATAGCGCTTCTTGTGGGTTTTTATTTTATTGTCAGGCAATTTCCGGAAATAAAAAGGAGAACTATTAAACCTATTTATGAAACTAAAAAGCTTTTAAATTATTCGATGCCACTTTTGTTTAGTGGATTTCTGGGATTAGCTCTGTACTGGACCGACATCATTATGCTGGGATATAAGAGATCAGCCGTAGATGTAGGCATATACCGTGCCGCATCACAGATTCCCATGGTTCTTACATTAATTTTAACCGCATCAAATTCAATTTATGCCCCGGCCGCTGCTGAGTTGCATCATTTGGGTAAAAAAGAAAAATTAGAGAATCTTTTTAAAACAACAACCCGTTGGGTCTTTTTTATGGCACTGCCAATTATGCTGATTCTCATTTTCTCTGCCAGAGAAGTTATGGCTGTTTTTGGTAGTACCTATATTGAGGTGGGGGCTTATGTATTGATATTTTTAACTATTTCGCAGTTTGTTAACTGTGCAACAGGAGGTGTAGGGTTTACCTTATCTATGACAGGCAAGCAAAATATTACACTAATAAACTCTTTGGCGATGGTTGTTGTAAATATTGCCCTTAATTATTTTCTTATTCCGATATATGGGAGTTTAGGAGCCGCTATAGCTACGAGTATTTCTATAAGCACCATTAACCTTTTAGGGTTAGTAGAGGTTTACATTATTTACAAAATTCAACCATATAACATGAGTTATATTCAAGGGGTTGTATGTGGTGTAATTGCAGGTATCGCACTTTATCTCCTGGATAACTATGTGCTTATTGATAATTACTTGATTATCAATAATTATTTGCTCAATCACCCTGTCTTGGTAAGGCTTGTTTCAAATGGTCTTGTAGTTAGTGGTATATTTGTGGCGGGCTTTATTATTAAAGGTATCGCAGATGAAGATAGATTTGTTTTTGATGCTGTAGCTAAAAAATTTAAATTCAGAATGCGTACTTCCAGGGCGTAAGGTAAAACTTCAAAAATGAGTATAAACAGGCTTAACATACTGGACGTAATTAGGATAGCAAAAACAGCTGGGGATGAAATACTAAATGTCTACACCACCGATTTTTGCATAGAAGCCAAGGAAGATCAATCACCATTAACTATTGCCGATAAAAACTCTAATGATGTGATAGTTGATAACTTGAAGACGTTGTATCCGGACATACCCATACTCAGCGAGGAAGGGAAAAGTATACCTTACGAAGAGAGAAAAATCTGGGAATATTTTTGGCTTGTTGATCCCCTTGATGGGACAAAGGAGTTTATAAAACGAAATGGTGAGTTTACGGTAAACATTGCATTAATACACAAAAACAAGCCGGTAATTGGGGTGATCTATGTCCCTGTAAAAGGGTTATTATACTTTGCTCAAGAGGAGATTGGGACATATAAATTTGAGGGAAAAGATAATTTAGATAATTTTAATACAATTGATGAATTAACTGTATCTTCCCAAAAACTACCGGGAAACACCGAAAAAATGCCTTTCACAATTGTAGGAAGTCGTTCGCATTGGTCAAAAGAGACAGAAGATTACATTCATGAATTGAAACAAAAATACAAGGAAATAAATATCATATCTGCTGGTAGTTCGCTTAAATTTTGCCTTGTAGCAGAAGCAAAGGCAAATGTTTATCCGCGATTTGGCCCAACAATGGAATGGGATACGGCCGCAGGACACATTATAGTTGAGGAGGCAGGGGGACAAGTGATAGACAGAAAAACAAACCTTTCCTTGAAATATAATAAGGAAAACCTTTTAAATCCGTGGTTTCTTGTGGAAAGGTAAGTGTTATTTAACCCTTATTTCAGTGTAGTTTTTAATCTATTCAAATTTAGTTAGCTTATGCAAATGTCTTTTTCCCATGGTTAAATATATTTATATTTGTTCTGCAAATTTTTCTGGTTCAACGCTTCTTGACATGCTCATTGGTTCTCATTCATGTGTGACTTCCTTGGGCGAGATCACACAATTACCTAAGAATCTTGCCCTAAATACAGCTTGTACGTGTGGGTTAACTGTGAGATGCTGCCCTGTATGGATTGAAGTTATTAATAGTCTGAGTGAAAAATTAGGTATCGACATCAAGAGTAATCCTTATTCGCTTAACTTGGGTTATATTTACAGCAAAATCATGGTTGACAAAAAACATCAGACTTTGATTTATAAGTTCATTCGGAAAATAAAGTCTGGTTTAAAATATGCGGAGTTACGTTTTGGACTAAGCTTTTTACAAACATTTACAGGTAATATTAATGAAGGGCTGAAGAACAAATTCATTTTGTATGATACGGTGAATTCTGTTCTTGGCACTAAACTAATTGTAGATTCTTCTAAATCATATCTTGAATGTGTTAATCTTTACAAAATGTCGCCTGAAAGTGTACGAATCATTCTTCTGGTACGAGACGGGAGGGCGGTTTTTTATTCAGGATTGAAGAGAAGTTTTCCTAGGAAGGAAAGCCTTAATTCTTGGAAAAACGTTTATGCCAGGGTATTGCCTTTATTGAAAAAGAACGTAAACCCAAATCATGTATTACAGATAAGATATGAAGATTTGGCAACTAGCACTAAAAATGAACTTATAAAAATATGTAATTTTATAGGATTAGAATTTGAGGAAGAAATGCTTAATTTCAAAAATAAAACACATCACATTACAAACGGTAATGAAATGCGTTTTAACAATTCTTCGACTATCAAGACAGATATGATCTGGAAGCAAAAACTATCTCTAAATGATCTAAAATATTTTAACGTAAGAGCAGAAAAGATCAATCGTCAATTGGCATATGAATAATTAAAAACTCGGAAAGATAAAATGGTGACTAAATTACCCAATTTTTTAGTTGTTGGTGCCGCGAAAAGCGGAACAACATCGCTTTATTATTATTTGAAACAACATCCGCAAGTATATCTCTCTAGAGTAAAAGAATGTAAATTCTTCTCAAATATGACAGCGGACTATGTAGGCCCAGGTGATGACGAAGATTTAAACATGCAAATAATTAAAAGTATAGATGAATATACATCGCTTTTTTCCACAGTTACTCACGAAAAGGCAATAGGAGATATATCGCCCGATTATTTGTATTATTATGAGAATAGCATAAAGAATATAAAATCCCTTTTGGGGGACAAAGTAAGGATTGTAATAATATTAAGAAATCCTGTTGATCGAGCTTATTCTAACTATTTGCACCATCGAAGAGAGGGAATAGAAAAGCTTTCCTTTGAAGATGCATTGATTGAAGAAGATTACAGAATAAGCCAGAATTGGGGATGGGGATGGCATCGTACAAAAAGCGGTTTTTACTATAAGCAGGTAAAAGCGTTTATAGAAAATTTTCCTCATGTTAGGGTTTACCTATATGAAGATTTGGAAAATAACGTACTAGGTTTGGTTAAAGATATGTTTGCATATTTAAATGTAGATACTTCATTTGCTCCTGATACAAATATCAAGTTTAATGTTTCTGGAATACCAAAGAATAAATTTATCAATGATTTTTTAACTAAACCTAATTTACCTAAAAAAATTATTAAAACATTTTTAAAATCATTTTTACCTGATGATCAAATAAAAAGACTTAAAGAAACTTTAAGATCAAGAAACCTAGATAAACCAAAAATGAAACCTGAAACAAAGAAATACCTTAATGATTTATACAAAGAAGATATTATAAAACTCCAAAATCTAATTAACAGGAATTTATCACATTGGATGCAATAAAATAATGTGCAAGGGTAGGGAATGAGTAAATTTTATTCTTTTAAGCAATTATACAACTATCTTCTTTTTAAACTGGGACATCGTAATTCCCGTTGCAAAAATGCCCCCGTGCAGATATGTTTATTTGTTACAGATCGGTGTACCCTATCATGTAACTGGTGCTTAAGACAGTCTGACTCTAGTAATCATTTTAGTAAACACTTTAATAAAACAAGACCAGACTTATCGCTTGATGTTGCTAGGAAAATAATGCAATATTTTCCTAGGGCAGGTCATGTAAATTTTGCCGGTTTTGGAGAACCGTTACTAAATGAAGATTTATTTAGAATCAATGCCGAATTTAAAAAGCATCCAATGAGAACTAGCATTATAACTAATGGCACGCTTTTACTGGATAGAATTGATGAAATAATACAAGCCGGATTTCATTATATAGAAATTAGTATTAACTCATTAGATGCTCAAAATTATTTATCAACATGCGGTGGAGATGAAAATACCTTCAACAAAATCGTTAGAGGTATTCAATCTTTAGCAGAAAAACGCAAAGTGGGGAAATATTTACTTTCCCTCTCCTTTGTGCTTACACGTAATTTGGTTGATCAGTTAGGAGAGGTAATTAAATTTGCTGAAGATATAAAAGTGGACGGATTAACTTTGCACAATCTGATACCACACAACAACTACAATGATTATACGGGTGTACTTACCTGTGATGATGATGAAGTTGTTGCAAAAATTTCCGAGTGGAAAAGAAAAAATATCAAAGTAAAAATTGACTGGCCAAGTTTGGTACGAAAAGGATTGGAAAGACCAGCAAGAGCATGTATTCCATTGTGGAATTGGATTGGAATTGATATGGAAGGCAATACGGCTGGATGCCATAGGGCAATGGGCACAAACAAAGAATATGGCAATTTGTTTAAAGAAGGTAAAAATGTATGGAATAATGAATTCAGGAAAAAGCTGAGAGAGTCTTTTCTGAAGAGGGATAAATTTTTATTCGATTGTTGTAAAACATGCGTTGAAGCACAACCATAATAACAATATGGTCTATCAAAACGATATGCATTTATTTATAGCAATATTTTTATCATTTCTAACTGGATTATTAATCTTATCTGGAAGCAAAACAGCCTTTGCATTAATTATTTTCCTCTTTTTGGTATTACTAAGTATTATTGGATTTACAAAAATTGGAATAAAAAAAACAAATAATTACGTTCTCTACATAATCATTGCAACAATACCTTTTCCTTATATTATTCAATTTCGTGCCCAAGACGCTTTGTCAGTTACCACATTAACTATATACTTTTTCTTTTTAATTTTGATATTCTACCGACTAACATTAAAGAAATTGTTTTTCGAGATTAAATCTGAAACTATTCTTCCCATACTATTATTTTTCAATTTAACAATATCATTGTTGCTTAATCCTTATTTTCTTGAACAATCTATTCGATATTATGTTGCATATTGTAGCGGAATTTTATTGTATTTTATGATACTTGCAGTAATCAAAAAAGATTCAGAAGTATTATTAATTATTAAAATAGTTTTGCTTGTTCTTGTTCTACAATCAGTAATAGCATTTTTCCAGTTGAAAACTCCTGCCATAGCCAATTATTTCAATCTTTTTGCTAGGAGAGAAACTATTGCAGGTGCAAGTATTAGAGAAGGATTTTTGCGTGCCACTGGAACGGTTGGAGATTATGAACTACTTGCTGAGTGGTTTCTTGTTGGTGCTGTATTGTCAATGTGTCTTATTTATAAGACAAAAAAATATGGATTTTATGCTTCATTACTTTGCTCTGTCGCGGGGATTGTATTTACAAATACGAGATCTGCCTTATTGTTACTTGTGTTCATGATTATCATAATTTTTATATTTCTCAATTTATTAAAAAACAACTACAAAGAACTTTCAATAAAGATATTATTGCTTATTTTTGGATTTGGTCTAGTTGCTTTCATGTTTACAAGCCTAACACATGGGATATTTCAACGTATGGAAACCTTTTTACACTCTTCAGATATAACTTCTCCAGAAGCTATTAATCGTGCACAAGTATGGAAAACAGCATTAGATTTACTCAAAAATCCTAAAATATTTGGCAACGGTTTATATGATATAACATCCCAATACATTTCAATAAATGCAGGAGGATTTCATTCTTTGTATTTAACAATACTATACAAAATAGGGATTTTTGGATTGGTTATTTATGCAATATTTTGGTTAACAATATTAATAAAAGCATGGTGTAATTTGTATCACGTGAGAGAATCGGAAAATTGGTTTACAATTTTTTTTCTTACCATTTCTGTTACTGCAATATTAATAGATGAATCTAAAATAGAATATTTAAGATATGAGCATACTACACAATTTGCTTGGGTAATGTATGCGTTGTTGGTTGTTTCTACAAAACAGAGCAATAAAACCAATGAAAATATTGTGGTTTCCAAGATTGCAATTTGATATTGATACGCTACATATAACTACGTGGCGTGAAATGTGCCGGGAGTTAGAACTTAATTGTGGCTGTACGGTTAAAATCGCCATAGCTGGCAAACCGAATAGCAATATAATTGACCGAAGCCATATTCGGGTATTTATAATAAGAAAAAAGGTTTTTAGGGTGCTGAGCTTCTTATTTTTTGGATATGTAAAATTTCTTTACCATTATTTCAAATTTAGACCTCAAGCTGTCATATTAGATATTTTTAGTATCTGGTTCAGCATCCCTTTTTCGATACTACTCCCAACCCGTTCGTTGTTTATCGTTGACAATAGAACTCCTTTTTACAACTCAACTTCAAAAGATTCCACAATAAAAGACAGGGGAATGAAAATATATACAAAACTATCTTATTGGTATTGTAAAGTTTTTTTGGACGGCATGACGGTAATCACTGATTTTTATAAACAACAGGTTTGTCAGGATTTTAAATTTACGAGTACAAATATAGGGGTATGGGGTTCTGGGGTAGATATAGATAGGTTCTCCCCTCAAAAGTTTAAAGACAACTTTAAACCAACATTCTTTAGGGATAAGTTTGTTTTAATGCAGCACGGCGAAATTTCATATAATAGGGGCTTGTTTGAGACTGTTGAAGCGTTAGCTATGCTTAGTAGAAAAGACATTTGTCTCGTTTTAATAGGTAATGCAGTTACAGGCAGCAAAGCAAAAGATGATATACTTCGTTTAATTAAGAAACTCAATTTAGAAAAAAATGTTTTTATACTCCCCCCTGTACCTCATGCAGAAATACCAAAGCACATTAGTTATTGTGACTGTGCAATTATGGCATATCCTAACATAGGGTACTGGAACAACAATAATCCAATAAAGCTTATTGAGTATCTTGCAATGGGTAAAGTTGTGATTTGTACCGATATGTGGACTTTCAGAAATGTAATTGGAAATAAAAAATGTGGATATTTTATAAAAGATAACAGTTACGAATCTATTGCTAAGGCAATAAACTATTGTTATGAAAACAGAAAATACATAGAAGAATGGGGGAAAGAAGGTATTGAAATAGTTAAAGAAGGATATACTTGGAACAAACAGGCCAAAAGATTGCTCGATTTTGTCAATGCTTTAGAGAAAAGATGATTAAACTATCAGTAAGTGTACTTATAATAACTTTTTTGATCTTCTTCTTGGAAATAGAAGTTAGTAATGGAAAAGAATTAAATTACAAAAATAGCTTTGGAGATATTATAGGCAAGAACAATCCAATATTACACTACACACACACAACAGTTCGAAGTCCTGTTATGGATGAGGCCAGATTGGATATTCCAGAGATATTGAAGAATAATAAATTAGCCGCTTGGGGTTTTGTTGATGTTACATCGCCACCATTTTTGGCGGATCCTACTGGACAGAGAGACTCAACAAAAGCGATCCAAGATGCAATCAATATGGCACGTGATTATCAAATGGTATGTTACTTTCCTCTCGGTATATATAAAATTTCCGAAACACTCTCCTGTATTCAGGATTTTTATATACGACAAAATGGTAAAATATTACCTGCAACAACATTTTTTTGTTCCTTAATGGGTGAACGATCCAAAGGTAATAAACGTCCTAAGATATATCTAGCTCCCAATTCACCTGGTTTTAATAATCCATATAAACCAAAATATGTAGTTCACTTCTGGACACGCGATATGCGAGATTTAAAGAGGGATTCCCCCTCTTGGGCATTTAATCAAAAATTTGTTAACATCGATATTGAAATCGGCACGGGAAATTCTGGGGCGGTTGCAATACGATTAAGAGGGGCAGAGGGATCTGGAATTATGGATTCAACAATAGATGCAACGCATGGATTAATTGGGGTGTCTGGTGGCTCAGGATCAGGAGGTAGTCATACCAACATTACTGTGATTGGCGGTAAAATTGGTATGGACCTAAAAGAAACACAACCAACCCCAGTGTTAGCAGGAATTACCTTACTAAACCAATCTGAAACAGCACTACTCTACGGTGGCAGACAATCGCTTTGCGCTGTAGGTGTAAAGATAGTTACAAAAATAAAAGGCCCTGTTATTAAAATTACACCCGATTATGATACTTTTTTCCAAGGGCCACTATGCCTAGTTGATAGTGAAATTATTTTTGAGGAAAATGATAAAAATTCTTGTGCTATTTTAACAAATCGTTGTGCTTATTTGAATAATGTATATATAAAAGGAGTTACTAAAGTTATTTTGAATTCGGATGGCTCTGAAGTAATTGGCAATCCAAATGGATGGATTAGAATACAAGAATATGCCCACTATATAAAGCCAAAGGCATGGGAAGGAATGCAATACGATCAACCAATTTATATAAACGGAATTAAAATAACTAACGATACATTAGAATGTAAAATCGAACAGGAACCACCACAAGATTTGGTAAGTAAACATATATGGAATAACAACTTTCCTTCTTGGGATTCAAAAGGAGCAGTTAATATAAAACTTTCTCCTTACAACGCAAAGGGAGACGGTTATTCAGATGACACACAAGCAATTCAAAAGGCAATTGACGAAAATGAAAGAGTGTTTCTTCCAAAAGGATTTTATCGTGTCAAAAAAACTATTAACTTAAAACCAAATACCAAACTAATTGGAATCGATCCTTATTTTTCAACAATAATGATACGAGAGAAAGAAGGTTATTTTAAAGACCCAGATAATCCAAAACCAATAGTTGAAACCGCCAACATAAAAGAAGCAACTACAATTCTTGATTGTATAGGAATATATGTACCTAGAGAAGTTCCAGGGGCGTATGCATTAAAATGGCAGTGTGGTGGAGAATCTATCTTAAGAATTGTTAAACCAAGATTAGCACCGTTGTGTGGATATGGTGCTCCTGCTCATTTGCCTGAGCGAAAAAAGCCATTATCCATAATAACCGGATTTGGAGGAGGGCGATGGTATAATCAATATAGTGAATCTGTTATAGAAAACCCAGACTATAGGAATATACTTGTGGACGGTATTACTGGACCTTTATCTTTTTATATGTTTCAATCACAATATGCGAAGAGTGATGCAATATCTGAAATTAAGAATTCAAATAACATAACAATTTTTGGTGTTAAAGGCGAAGGTATAGTGCCGGTTTTATGGGTAAGAAATTCTAATAACATACGAATTTTTGGATACGGAGGAAATGCGGCACCTTTAGGTGAACACTCAATTTTTAAGATAGAAAATGTTCCTAATTTTTTGATTGTGAATGCTATTGACCATCCTCGTTATAATGTCATAGATCCAGATGTACCAGCAGGACCTGGAAGACATCCCAAGGAATGGAGCATCATAACAGAGTTAACGAAAGATGGGGAAATTATTAAAACAACCCCCTTTGATAGACCTGTCCTTTACAAACGTGGCGAACCAAGTGTTCTGAGTTTTAACTGAATGGTGTATTAAAAATTGGTTGGTAGTCATAACATGTCGTTAGCACACAAGATATCCGCATGTAACAGAAACAGGAAGTGGGACATCTTCTTTAAGGAAATTTCTCCCAATCCTGAATTGCGTGTACTTGATGTGGGATTTTCTGAAAACGAATACTCTTCAACAGACAATTATATTGAAAAGTATTATCCGTATCCTGAGATGTTGACTGCTTTAGGGGTAAATACGCCTAAGATGTTCAAAGAAAGATATCCAAAGGTGAAGGTTATTCAGTACAATGGGACTGTTTTTCCCTTTGGCGATAAGGAGTTTGACGTTTGCTGGTCTAATGCCGTCATTGAGCATGTGGGCAATTTTGACAAGCAAATCATTTTTCTATCGGAAGCAAAGCGAATAGCGTCAAAGGTGTTTCTCACTACCCCCAACAAATTTTTCCCAATTGAAGTGCATACCCGCACACCGTTACTCCATTATTTGCCCAAAGGAATATTTGATAATTATTTAAAATTGATTGGGAAATCTTGGGCTGCGGGAAACTATATGAATCTTTTATCAATAAATGACATAAAAAGCCTTTTGATGAAGACTGGAATCAATAATTACAAGATAATTGCAAACAAGCTACTCGGATTTACAATGGATTTTATCATCATATTTTAGAAATGAATGTTCTTCATATTAACAAATTTCATTATTTGCGCGGTGGCAGTGAAGCGGTCTATTTCGGAACGGCAAGAATACTGGAATCACACGGTCACTCGTCTTCTTTCTTCTCAATGCATCACCCTGATAATGTACCTTGTGAAACCAACAGTTATTTTATGCCTTATGTAGATCTTACTAACGGCAACGGTCTGATAAAGCAGATGAAAGATGCCGGAAGGATTCTCTACTCACTTGAGGCAAGGAAACAATTGTCTCTGTTATTAGACAAGTACCCCGCAGATATTGCACACCTTCACAATATCCATCATCAGATTTCTCCTTCCATCCTTCATGAATTGAAAAAAGGAAATATCCCAGTAATAATGACCCTGCACGATTACAAGATGGTGTGCGCATCATATTCCATGCTGGCACACGAAAGACCTTGCGAGGCGTGCAATAACGGGGAATATTTTCTTGCAATAAAAAACAGATGCGTCAAGGGATCATTTACAAAAAGCGTCCTTGCTGTTCTCGAAATGTTCCTGCACCACAAAATACTTGCTATATATAACAACGTGGATGTCTTCGTTTCTCCCAGCCTTTTCTTGAAGGAGAAATTACACGAAATGGGATTTGCAAAGGAAATTGTCCATCTGCCTAATTTTATTGATACCGATAAGTTTAAAAGAATTAATACTCAAGAAAATGGCTGGGAAAACTCCATTGCCTATTTTGGAAGGCTCACGATTGAAAAGGGATTGTGGACATTGCTGAAAGCGGCAAAAAAAATCGGGCAGGATATTGAGGTTAAAATAATCGGAGATGGCCCATTGAGAAAGAACCTGGAAGAGTGGGCCAAAAAAGAGGGCGTTAAAAATGTTCGATTCCTCGGCTATCGAAAGGGTGACGAATTGTACCGTGAGATAAAAAGGAGTAAGACAGTTGTGCTCCCATCCGAGTGGTATGAGAATAATCCTATGTCGGTCATTGAGGCATTTGCGCTTGGAAAACCAGTTATCGGGGCAAAGATCGGTGGTATTCCTGAGTTGGTGAGAAACGGAGAAACGGGATTAACTTTTGAGTCTGGAAATGCCAGTGATTTAGCCGAAAAGATTAGACATGCGTTTGAGAACCCTGTTAAAGTTGCTGAGATGGGGAAAAATGCCAGATTATTTGCAGAACAAAATTTTAACGCAGAAAAATATTACCAGGGATTAATGAACATCTATCAGTCAGCGATGGGAAAACAACGACTTCAGTGAACGTAAAAAGGATATTATCGAATTTCTCCTGGAGAAACGTGTGAACAAACATAAAAATGGTAACAATTTAGCTCATTGGGAAATGCACTATCTTCAGAGATAAATTTTAAGAAGCCTCGTATTCCGCTTTTTACCTGTTTTTTGGACAGTTTTTACACTACCAACTTTTCTTTTCCAAATCAGGCCTTCGGCAACTTTTCCTCTTCACCGACTCCGTTGTGATGCTCCGACCTCGCTTGGCATGACCATTCCGGGCAGAACCGATATTGAGGATATATGCTAAAGGGTTAATCCTTTAGGGTATACTCGATTTCATGGATTTACAACTATAGTAAAGAATGGATAAAATTCTTTATTAAATCTTATTTACTCATAAATAAAGAGAAGGTAGAAAAACTTTATGAAACCAACGGATGCTGTACTAGCTGTTACTTATCGCTGCAATGCCCGCTGTGTTATGTGCGATATATGGAAGTCAAATTCGAGTCAATCTGCGGCGTTAGAGCCTAGGGATTATGCAAGACTCCCAACTTCTTTAAAGAATATAAACATCAGCGGAGGGGAACCATTTCTTAGAAATGATTTGCCTGAAGTAGTTGAAGTCATAACAAAGAGATGTCCAAATGCCAGATTGGTATTTTCTACAAATGGATTATCCCCTGCCTTAGTTAAAAAATCGCTTCCAAAAGTTTTAAAGGTTAATCCTGAGGTAAGTATCCGCTTTTCGGTTGATGGTATTGGCAAAATACACCAGGAAATGCGAGGCATAGAAGGAGCGTTTGATCGTGTTATGTCCTCGCTTAATATTGCATTGGACTTAGGCGTAAAAGACGCAGGGTTATCCTATACTGCAACAAATACAAACTTAGACCAATTATTGGCTATTTATTACTTAACTCAGCAAAAGAAAGTAAATTTTACTTTTTGCGGTGTTGCTCATAATTCTGAAATTGAAGGATATTTTACTCAAGGCAATAAAGAAATAAATGATTTGGAACTGCTCGGACAACAGTTAAACTATCTGGTAAAAAAACATCTGCAAACGTGGGACCCAAATCTTCTTGCCAGAGCGTATTATGAGTACGGAATTTATTTTAGAGAGGTATACAAAAAGCGCCCCCTTTACTGTGGTGCGGCGGATGTTCTTTTTTATATGGACCCATTTGGTAATATATTTTCATGCAATATTGCAAATAAGCTGATGGGTAATATAGTGGATAGTGATTTTGAAATAATTTGGAAAAGTACCGAAGCAGACAATTCGCGAATTTTTGCTAAAAAATGTCCCCATCAATGCTGGATGATTTGTACGGTTTCTCCTTACCTCAAAAAACGTCCAATTATCCCTCTATTGTGGATATTAGTTAATAAGATAAAGCTCGCTCTAGGAAAAGAAGTTATAGAAGTTAGTAATTCCAGGGCGATTGTGTAATAGAATTATCCGATGGTTGGCAAGACATATCTAAAGAAAATAAGTTTTTATGGTTGGAGAGGCTTAATTAATGCCTGATGAAAGGAATGGGAAAGAAACGGAAAGAACGAGATGTTTTTGAAGAACTGGAAGATAAGGTAAAAGCGGTAATCAAAAGTATGGAAATATGGAAATTGTAAAGATGTTGATAAGCCACTTTGCAACAAAGGGCTTTCTGGAACAGGTGAAGAAGAAAAGGAATCATCGTAATATAAAGTTTTGAGCGGTAACTATAGCGCTATAAGTCCATTGAACTCCAAATCCTCAATCCAAAATACAAGTTTTAAAATTGCAGTACTCGGCTTGCGTGGGTTTCCACATGTTCAAGGCGGAGTTGAAACTCATTGCGAAAACCTCTATCCGAAGTTGGTTGAAAAAGGCTACGATATAATCGTTTTTACAAGAAAACCGTATGTCGATTTGACAATTAAGGAATACAAAGGGATTAGGTTAATTCCTTTGTCCTGTCTGAAGAATAAATTCCTTGAGGCATTTTTGCATACCTTTATCGGAATTTTTGCTGCCCAAAAGTATTCCCCGGATATTTTACATATCCATGCAATAGGCCCGTCTCTTTTCACACCACTTGCCAGACTCTTTGGTATAAAGGTTGTTATGACCAATCACGGTCCAGATTATGAAAGAAAGAAATGGAATAAATTAGCAAAGAGTATTTTAAGACTCGGAGAAAGATTGGGAACCATCTGGGCTAACCAGATAATATGCATTTCTGAAACGATTGCAGGCCGCATAAAGGAAAAATATAACAGGGATGCATCCGTTATTCCCAATGGCGTAATCATACCACAGATTTTACAAAACGAAACGATACTGAGAAGATATGGTTTAGCCAAAGGAAAATATATATTATCCGTAGGACGCTTTGTACCCGAAAAGGGGTTTCACGACCTCATTGAAGCGTTTAACCAACTGCAACTTGAAACTCGAAATTCGAAACCTGAAACTCAAAATTCACAACTATTAATTGAGGGCTGGAAACTGGTTATTGTGGGCAGGGCAGACCACGAGGATAAATATAGCCTTGAACTAAAAGAAAAAGCCAATCAAAACAGTAATATTGTATTGACGGGCTTTCTGACCGGAGACCCTCTGCAAGAGATTTACAGCCAAGCTGGACTTTTTGTACTACCTTCATATTATGAAGGATTGCCAATAGTTTTATTGGAGGCTTTGGGTTATGGACTCTCATGCATTGTGTCTGATATACCGGCCAATAGAGAAGTGGAATTGAGCAATGATAGATTTTTTAAGGCTGGACACGTCGAATCACTTGCAGTAAAAATCAAAGAGTTTATTATCAAACCATTATCGAATGAGGGAAAAACACGGCAGATAAATATGATAAGAGAAGGATACAACTGGGAAAAGATCGCAGAGAAGACCGTAGCGGTGTACAAGAAAATTTATAACGGAGCGGGGACCGACATCAGCTAAGAGATTTTGATTATCCGGAGCAATGCAGGTTCGGATTGAAAGGTCGGCACTACAGCCCAGTCTGCCCTGGGGCATAAACCTTTGGCGGTGGTTGATCGGGAGGGACAATCCCATTTGAGCTAAAAGGAGAGAAACATCCTTGTACGGCTGGGTATAGCGGCTCATGACAATGTGACGGTCATCTGTGGCCGGTAAATGAATATCAATCATTTGAATGTGCGAAAGTTTTTTCAAAATCGCGTCGGACGTAAGCCCTGCGGCTCATCTCCGTGCAAGATTTCTCAACGTTGTGTGAAGACAATACGCTAAAAAGGAAACAAAAATATGGGCTTCGATTCTCTTCCCCAGTTGGTGCCAGATGGGACGGATGGAAAGAACCCCCTTCAAATCCTTAAATGCTTGTTCAATGCGGGTCAAAAGCAGATACGATTCCCAGACGGTTTCAGGCGAAGCGGCCTGCATGTTGGAACGAAGCAGATAGCGTCCCTCACGTCGCAGCGTTCTGCGCTGGCGTTCGCGGTCCAGTTCGAAATGGAACGTGTGTTCATTCACCGGTTCCTGCGGATTTGGCAGAGAGATACGAACCAGCCCAAAGTCCCGCCCGGCCTCTTTCTTTAATGCCCCTATATGCATCAGCAGGTCGTCACGGGTAATGTTCTTTCGATTGCGAAGTTCGTGCAGGCTTGCCCACAGCCGTTTGAGTCTGCGGCGACGCATGGAACGTTCCTTGGCTACCCGGTCATGACTTTCCACATAAACGTAGAACTCTGACTCTTGCTGAAGCATTTTAACACGGACACTTTCACGTGCCTGCATCCAGGGCTGTTCGAGCAATTGTTTTTCAACACGGGGTCAAATGTCCCTTGGGGGTGCCAACCAAATAATCAATCCCCCTCAAACGCATCTTTTCCAGCGTATTCTCTGTCGGGATACCGCGATCCATGAGCCAGGTGCGTTGGAATTTCCCATACTGTTTTTCAATCCGATCCAGAAATTCCTCCCGTGTCGCGGTATCTCTTGTATTGCCAGGATATACTTCGTAAGCCACAGGAAAACCTTCCGGCGTCAACACCAATGCCACAACCACTTGAACACAATCGGAACGTTTGTCCCGGCTATACCCAAAACGTTTTTTACTACCCGACCCCACCTCCGGCGGATCGCTTTCAAAATACGTACTCGTCAGATCATAAAGCAGCACATCATACTTCGCACTAAACAGATTACCCCATTGCCCTTTTAAAAAGCCAAACAGCTCATCACGATGCCTGAGCAACAAATCCAAACAACGATACGGCTTATCCTTCTATGCCAGCGAATAATCCTCTCCCAGCAAATCACCCATAGCGCTGTGCAAATACCACTCACGGTGAAAACGAAATTCACTTCCCGGATCGATCAGCCGGTAACAGCTCAACGCTTTGAGAATACTCAGCCAGTTTGTCCCCTTACGGCTTGACGGCAAACGTCCTTTCCAAAATGTATCCAGTTCCAGAAGATCCCACACATACAATCCCAACCAGCACGCGCCCCATTCACGGGGACGGCGTAATTCAATTTTGTCCAACCGCACACGGATGGTCTCGCAGTCCAGTATGGGCAATTCTTCACGGTCATCCGAAAACGCCTCTATCGTCCGAACCCATCCCGCCCGTTGGTTATCATTGAGTTCCCCCAAGTAAAGAACCTGCCTCTGTACCACTCCTCCTCCGAGGACTCGACGGTTCTCTACCACGCTCCAATAACGGTGCGTTTTCCCATCCTTCGTCCGTGATTTCTCCCGTAAAAACATGATAACATTTTCCCAGTTTTTATCGGGGGCGTCAATAGGGTAGGTCGGCACTACAAGCCATTTTTCAAAATGCACTCCTGTAAAATCAAGGGTCTCACGGCGATTTATACCTTTGCTTGGATACAATGATTGGCTGAAAGATTTTTTTCAGACGTGGGAACGAATCCGACGGCTCAAATGTGCGTGAGTGAGGAGTAAATATCACGGCGATGTCTGTAAGAAGCAGGAAAACGAAGCGTAAAGGATGCGGATAAAGGGATAGTACGTCCCGACAGTGCGATTTTTCGTAAATATTTGCTGTAAAAGTGTTTGATTCCTCGCAAACGTAGTGTTTCTTCGGATGAAATGGTAAAAAACACGTTTTGACATAAAAAAATGCTTCAAAATAATGGTAAAAATTGGACAACTTTAGGATAACAGGCGAGGTTTTTCAAACCTCGCTTGTTTTAGGACTAGCTTGTTAGTTGAACATATCCTTCTTATCACGCCAATGCAAGAACCGCAGCATTTTTTAGTCTGTTATAAAGCTCAACCTGTTTCGTATGGTCGTGAAGTTTGTCAATCGGCTCATAATCCTTGCAGATTTGGCTAAACGTTTCAGGGTCAATGTTTGCCCTTAACCGTTCAATGGATTCTAGAAAGCCAACCGCTTTTCTGGTTTTCTTCGGCGTGGCGACTTCATCAATGAAATCTTTTACATCCTTTATTAGAAATTTTACCATATTATCATTACGGATAAGTCCAAAAAAACCGGAGAGATACAGTGAATCGTAAAGATGCCCAAACTTCCTCACTAACTTTTCATCATGAGTACCAAAATATATTTGCAACCACTCATAAAACATTTCCAGACTATCTTCCGACCTGTCCTTGCCTCCAAACCATAACAGACGCTTCCTCTCCAAATCGCTTACCACGATCCGATACATATACCCTATGATACCTCGTCTATCCCTATTACTCCGGGAGCAGGAGCTCCCGTCCTCTGAAGCTGCTTCTCCATGTATTGCTTGACCAATTCTTTCACGGAATGCCAATCCAATTTCAATTCTTTGGTACATCCTGTATCGCCATGGACCGACATCTCCCGTTTCACCTTCCCGCATCTCCGACACTGAAGGCGCCGAATCTCCGGATAAATCCGCATCTTCTTGTCGTAATAGCTCCGGTGCGCCGCACCACAACAACCGCACACCGTTTTTTTGAGTTCGCACAAGTCGAATAACATGTGCTTTTGCATCTCCAAATATCCCCTTTATCTCGGCATTCGGACGAAATCCAGGGAAATGATATTTATCCAGAAGCCGCTTCTTTTTTCCCATCGTTGTATCATGCCATCTTTTTCCATCCCCTTCAACTCGTTTCTTCCCTTATTTTATGCCTCATCGCAAACATTTCCCCTCACATTTTACCCACTCATTTCCACGATGACCCAATTAAAATGATTGCTTTGTTATTCCTATAAATAAGGCTGGCCACTTTCTTGTCATACTTATAAGTGGCCAGCCTATTCATTTTAACTATCTCAAGATAAGTTATGATAGCACAGGAATTTGGGCAGTATAATATCTATTGTGTAAATTTAGGATAGGGTAGAAAAAAGGCGCATTCACCTTTATACTTGGAGTTGTGAGATTAAAATAACAATAAACCAAGGAAGGAGAATACGCCATGATAGAATTTAGCGTTAATGTAGCAGAAGTTAAGGAGTATATCAAGGGGTTAGTAGAAACGCCTGGTAAGTTTTTTAGTAGGGTACGTTACAATGTCAGGGAGAGTGTAGGGCAATATTTGAGTGAGCTAATGGAAGCGGAATTGACGTTTTATATAGGACGAGAGCGATACGAGAGGAGGAGTGGAGACGAAGTAAATCACCGGAATGGAGGGTATAAGCGGCGATTTACCCTGAAAGGCATAGGAGAGGTTGCGGTCAAAGTCCCCAGAGACCGCAAAGGCGAGTTTAAGACGTCCGTATTGCCGAGGAGTCGTCAATATGAGGATCAGATACGAGAGGACATGGGATTGATATTTTTGACAGGGGTGAGTACCCGCACCTTGAGTTTGATAAGCCGCAGGCTATTGGGGAGGAGTCTTAGCCACGGGGAGGTGAGTAAGGCGAATGTAGCGTTAACGGAGGGGGTTGAGAAGTGGAGGAATCGAGACCTTTCTCATGAGTTGGTAAAATATTGTTTCAAGGCATAACATCGAGTATAATGTTTTTGTCTGTCACAACTTTATCTTTTGATACGACGAAAGTTGAACCGTTGTTAAGCATTTTAAATATAAAATAATAACTATCTGAATTAACGTCGTATCCTACACACGGTTCAGTAGTAAAATCCCACTCCCATAATCTATGACGAGTCACAGTGGAAACAGCCGATAGAAATTCTGACCATTTATCTGTCTTAGCCACGTGCGGCGGGATCGTAATCTCCTTGTCTATCCAATCCGAAACGTATAGGGTCGCTTCTTCAAAAAAATCTCTGGGATCAAGGCGATATACAAACCACTTTGGAGATTCTTTCATTATATAGATTCCCTCCTTGTAAAGATAGATTTTGCCTAATAAAATTGCCACCATTTCCTTCCATATTTTAATGTCTAAAATTTCAAACCCGTGCACAGGAATGTTCACAACCACATTGCGCTACAAATCAATTCATATTGACTCCTTTCCTGAAAAATGCAGATGATGTATTTTCCTACTACATCTTAATTATTACATGAAACTACAGGATTTGACGGCTTTTAAACTGGTTGATTTACGGTGTCTAACCTCACTGTGAAATATAGGTTTTGCAGTGGGAATCACATTGGAAAAGAAGTATGCGGCAGGGACAGTCTTAACAAACAGAATCATAATGGGTGTCGGTTTAACAGACACCCTTTGTAAAAGCCAGAAGATGCGTCATCGACTCTTAGGATAATCCATATTGGTTCCTGATCATCGAAAGCATAGAATAACAATTTAAACCAAGAGACGAAATAACTATCGATGGACTTCGTTTTGCCAAATGACGGAAAAAGATTATATTTTATAGAAAGTTCTTCAAATATCATGACAGACTAATATTTTTAGGAGGCATTTAGTATGGAAATAACAGAAAAGCGACTAATAGCAAACAGAGCAAACTCGAAGAAAGCCTTGGGGAAAAGCACGGGACCGCACAATACTTTACTCACACGGTTCAACTCGATTAAGCATGGAATGACATCGTCTCTTCCAATCATGCTACCTGGCGAAAATGAGGAAGAGTTCAAGAAACTTACTACTCAAATTAGGGATAAATTGTGTCCGCAAAATGCAATCGGGGAAGAAATAGCTGGCAGAATAGCACACTGTATTTGGATGTTGCGGCGCGGCAGGACAGCAGAACAGGCAATTATTGAAAAATATACAGAAATAGAAGGCGTCCGGTGGGATGGTTTGCTGAAAAGCAATTATTTGGCCAAAATAACAAGATATGAAAATCGACTGACGCAGCAGTTGCACACATTACAAAGTAAATTTAAGAAAGGGGTTGGAGAGAATCTTCAGGACTAAAATTAGTTACGTAGTATTTTGAGATTGATGAGGAAATGTTTTTGCTTGTATCATTAAATTAGCTTTTCAGAAAATACTGAGTAATGAGGTGGGAAAGGGCAGAGGTAGGAAACTATATGGAACCAACAACTGGATAACCTTTACATCTTCTGGGAGCCCATTATTCAAAATTTGCTTCTAACGATCTTACCATAAGTATGTGCCTTTTTTTTTCATACTCTATCTCTTATACATATCCATTATTTATGGGTGCAGCTTAAGATTGTTTTTAGTGTAAGTGTTTTTTAATAATTTCTGCAAACTCGGGTATCAAAAGTGCAATCAAGCGATCAATATCTTCGTACTGTAACTTCATAATAATTTCCAATATCTTTCCGCCCTCTTTTTTATTCTTTTTCATTGTTTTGTGTGACCAGATTTCTTTAATTAATCTTGTAAGAAATATTCTGTATCTAAAAAGAGCATCAGATTTGAGAAGTCTACTTAATTCGTTGTTGTCGATATATGACCAGTTCTCAATTGTATTGAAAAGATGCTTTGTGAGTTTAATTATTCTTATCTCAAAGTATTTTCCAGGTTCTTTATTTAATCTATCAAACCTAATAAACCAGTCAGGTTCACTTTCCAATATTTTCCCTTTGTTTTTTCTCCTGAATAGAAACTTATTATTGTCACCATCTTCAACTAACAATGCATAACAATACGCATATTTCTTCGACACTGGCATAGAATGTATTTTTTTAAAAATATCGCTCTTTAATTGGTTCCAGACTGGGTGTAATAAAAGAAAAGTGGCTTCTTGATTGCTTTCGGCAATAAAATCGATAAGGGAAAAATCGATTTCACCCAAAGGATTCTCCGGCATAAACATCTTTATTATCTTTTTTTCGTCAGCTTGCTTAAATGGATTTCCAATTCCCGTCCTAATGTATTCTGGGTTTAAATTCAACAATGGTGCAATTTTTAACAAGGTTTCAAGAGATAATGCCGCCTGTAATTTTTCGTACTGAGCGATAGCAGACTGGCTTATTTTTGCTGCTTCTGCAATCTCTTTCTGTGTGATTCCTTGCGATTCTCTTATCATGCGAACAAATAATGGCAAATTTTTCATAGAACGATATTAACTTATTAGATAAGTCATGTCAACTTATTTTTCTTGACAATGCCAAATATACTTTATATATTAGTGTAATTACGAATAATATAAGCTGTTTTGGCTGGTGTGTGCTGGCCAAGCTTTCCCGGCCATATAAATTTTTGGAGAGCAAATTTATGTCCAGTAAGTTTTCATCGTGAAAGGAAGAATAAACAAAATTTCTAAAAAAGGATGCTAACTTTATGATAGGTGAAAAAATCTCAACGCAAAACTAAGGAGGAAGTGATGATAAAAAGCGAAGACAGCGCGGTACTAAGATTTTTTCTGGATTTCGACATCGAGGTATTAGAAACAGAACCCAATGGAAGTGGTGAGTACCTGGCGGTGTGTCCGGATTGTGGCGAAAGTAAATTATACATTAATAAACGTGGGTTATACTATTGCCAGTACTGCAACGCCTTCGATAAAGATGGAGTCAGAGGCAACCCATATACTTTTCTTAGAGACCACCATGGAATGGACAATACGGAAATATCGGAAACCCTTAAAAAATACGAATTGGATAACGGAAACCAGCAAGAAAATCCATTAAAACCAAAAGTGAGAATACCAGGAGGTTATTACTTAGTTGCGAGGAAAATACACAATTCGGATATTTGGAGGAGTGACCCGCACCTTCTCAAATTATTTTTATACCTTATCGGGAAGGCTAGGCATAGCCGCGGGCCGTTGAAATACCCAGAATTTGTAATATATCGTGGTGAACACGTCACCAGCATTGACGATATAATCAAAGACAACCACTACATTGGAAATCGCGGTCGACTCACAAAATGGTCACAATCAAAAGTCTCCCGAATGTTACGGAAATTGAAGGAGATGGGCCGTATCGAGGTTTTGAAGGATACTTACGGCACACATATTCGCATACCCAAATATGATTTTTACCAGGAACCAAATAATTATTGTTCCCAAGAATGAAGACAAATGCAAAGTTCAGGGAAGGTTTAAGTAAAAATGGCATTGTAGAAAGATCCTTAAGATATATTTATGTATACGTAATTACGATACTTACATAAATATAATAACCTTTGGTGAAAAGTCGGCGAAATAGTGGTGAAAAGCTTACGAATTACTGGAGGACACAAACAATAATGTAATAAGAATGAAAAAAAAGATATTAACTGCTATCGACTGCGTCGACAGCCCGACGCTCTCTTTTTTATTATTAAAGCCGCGGTATTAAAATAAATAATGATTGTACAGATAAATAATTAAGAGAATTTTAACTGGTTGGCTATCAAGGCTAGTATATTTTCAAATAAATAGTCAGCTCTTGGAAATATTATACGAAACGGCATCCGGATTTGTAATCAATATAAATTTTAATGAATTTTCTCATGGAAACGGCTCGTGTAAGCGTTTGGATACCTCTGATAGAATTCGAAGGTTTTAAGAGTGACAAATGTGCCGAGAGTTCGTTTCTAAAAAGATTTTAAACAAAGACTGATCCTGGATATGACACCAAAAAAGGCAATTCTGTGGGAATGTAGTTTTTGCAAAAATGGAAGCAGATTCGTGTGTACATCAAAAATCTGTAGTCTCAACGCTGAGGCCCTAACCTCTTTGCAGAAAATTAAGGAACATTGCATTTCTTGTGTTCCTGAACAAAGCACACATGGCGTGAAGGCGTGTGACGGTAAATTGCTCAACGATGATTGTATATGCACTCTTCATCAGTATCGATTAGGGCACAATCCAAAAAGACGGGGGATTGGGAATCCGAGAGCACATTTTGCATTGTAAGCAAAATGATGTAGAGGAAAAAACCAAAAATTCATTTAAAGGAAAGGAGGATTGTATCCCTGAGAATAAAAAAAGAATTCCAGTCGTTAATACCGCCGCTTTCACAAGAAGAGTGCGAAGGCTTGGAGCGAAGCATCCTGGAAGAAGGGCGCATGGAAGCCATTGTTGTTTGGCAGGACATTGCAGTCGGGCGGGGTATTCGTTAAAGGGCTTCGAGTGTCAAATCGCTATAAAGCGAAAGAATCTACAAGACCTATTATCATCGTTAGGTGTCGACCGCAAACGTTTCATGGATGAAGTGCAAAGGTTGAAGACGCAATTTGACGTTGGAAATGATAAGGTTATTCAGTGAATTTGAAAAAAAATGTGTCGATGCGGTTCGCCGGAGAAAGATATTATCTTGTCAAGACAAAGAATGGAAATAGGTGTGAAGTTGGCAATTTCTCCGATTTAGACTATCTACCTAATCCAAAATTTAGTTTTCAGATCATCAGTGTCTTATTTGCAGGTATAATAAATGGCAAAGTTCTCAAAAGAATACTTAGAAAAAACAATTAAAGTTTGGCAACTACACAGCCTTACTCCACTTTCAATGGAAGACGCAAGAGAAATAGCAGAAAATATGATCGGTTTGTATTCATTTTTACTTGAACTTGAACAAAAAAGCAGTGTGGAAGAAAGACTATATGGTAATAATTGGAACTAAATTTTTTAAAATACAATTGAAATTTATAGAGAAAACGATATAAAAGTGAAAACCGGATTTAAAGAATGCGATGAGAAGCTTACTGAATTCAATATAAAAAGTGAAAGGGGCACAAGAAATATGGAAAAGGCACTTTTGTATATACGGGTTTCGAGCAAAGAACAGGAAAAAGAAGGATATTCTCTAGATGCTCAAGAAAAACTTGGATTTGATTATGCTTTTCGAAATAATCTCAAAATCGAAAGAAAGTGGAGAATATCTGAATCAGCATGGCGCGAAGAAAGAAGTGCTTTTAATCAGATGATTGAATATGCAAAAGCACACAGTGAGATAAAACATATCATTTTCGACATTACTGACCGAATGGCGCGAAATGATTTTGATAAACTTAAAATTTATAAATTAATTCACAATCATAATAAAGTAATTCATTTTTCTCGGACCAACAAGATGCTTAACGAAAACTCAAGCTCCGATGATGAATTTATGCTTGACATGGAAGTTGCAGTAGCGAAGAAAATGTCTAATGATATATCAAGAAAAACCAAGATGGGTATGCTTGAAAAGGCAGAACAAGGATTATATCCTTCGAATGCTCCTTTAGGCTACAAGAACAATCTAATAACCGGTCTAATTGAAGAAGATGAGAGAACAGCACCGTTCATTAAAGAGGCATTTTCCCTTATGTCCACAGGTTTTTATTCACTTAAAATGCTTGCTGATAAACTTTACGATGATGGCCTAAGAGGCCGGACTAATAATCGGATAGGTGAAAGTTCACTTCATCATTTTTTAGGAAATTCGTTTTATTACGGAGTTTTTAAATGGAAAGGTAAATTGTATCAAGGAAGTCATACTCCACTAATAACAAAAGACCTCTTTGGAAAAGTGCGGAATGTTTTAACGGGTAACTTTCATCCCTATTCAAACAGGAAAAATTTCCATTTTAATAATATGATAATTTGTGGTGTATGCGGATGTAAAGTTCTCGGTGAAGAAAAAAGAAAAAAAGGCAAAAATTATATATATTACCACTGCACTTTTTCTAAAGGCAGACAAAATCATAATGGAAACGGATATATAAGAGAAGAAAAATTAGCAATAATGTTTGAAGAATTGATAAAGATGGTCACGCTAGATAATGAAAAAGCCGAATGGCTGATTGAAGGTTTGAAAGAATATAAGAGAAATAATCTCGAGTTACAAGAAAACAGACATAGTGCTCTTAAGAAGCAACATGCTAAAGTAAAAAATCGACTGAGTAAATTATACGATTCTAAATTTGATGGAGAAATTGGTGAGGAAATTTTCAGTACAAAAGAGATGGAATATCAAAATCAAATTGCTGGAATTGAATCACAAATGGGCGGAATACATGTAATAGGCTGTGATTTTTTTGAATTCGGTTACAAAACCTTCGAACTTTCAAAAATGCTTTATTCACAATATGTTAGAGCAAATTATGAAGACAAGGCTAAAATCTTAAAATTTATAGCTTCGAACTACACACTAAATGACGTAAGTCTTTGCCCTACATACAAAAAGCCCTTCAGCATAATCACCAAAGGGCTTTCTCATACAAATTGGCTCCCCCGGTAGGATTCGAACCTACAACCAACCGGTTAACAGCCGGCTACTCTACCATTGAGCTACAGGGGAACCTTTTTATAAATTATTGCAAATAATTAATTAACCGCGATAACTCTTTCTTCATATCCTGCCGATGGATAATCATATCCAGAAAACCGTGCTCCAGTAAAAATTCGGCTGTCTGAAAACCCTTTGGAAGGGCGCGTTTTATCGTTTCCTGGATAACCCTGGGACCGGCAAAGCCTATCAGTGCCTTTGGCTCAGCGATCATAATATCTGCCAGAGAAGCAAAACTTGCCATGACCCCACCCAGAGACGGGTCTGTTAGTATTGATATATATAAACCGCCCGATTCCTGAAACCGTGCTATGGCGGCGCTTGTCTTTGCCATCTGCATCAGGGAAAACACGCCTTCCTGCATGCGAGCGCCACCGCCTGAACCAGAAATGATGATTAAAGGCAAGCAAAGCTCTGCGGCCTTTTCCGCAAGCCTCGCAATCTTTTCTCCAACCACAGAACCCATGCTTCCCATAATAAAAGACGAGTCTGTGATTCCAACCATCACCTCTCTGCCGTTGATCTTTCCTTTGCCAACAAGTACAGCCTCTTTTAATCCCGTTTTTTGCTGGTCTGCGGCTACCCTTTCCGGATAAGTTATCCGGTCCTTAAAATTTAAAGGATCGCATGGCACCATGTTGCCCCACATCTCTTCGAAGCTGTTTTCATCAAGCAGGAGTTTTAACCGGTCTCTGCTGAATACCCGAAAGTGATAGTTGCATTCTGGGCAAACGAACAACCTTTCTTCAACAATTTTTTTATACACCATGCCCTTACAGCCGTCACATCGTGTCCACAGGCCATCGGGCATGTCCTTTTTTTTTCTAAAAAAAACCAATAGCAAATACCTTTAAATAGTTTATAAGTTTTTAAATAAAAAACAAGTTATTTTTTACAATGGGATAAAGTCATTAAAAATAAGTTGTTTTTGTTGTTTGCTGTAAAATTCAAGCGTTCACTTTATTATGACATTCTTCTTTAATTGCCCGCTCTGCCTTTTGTTTGAGGATTTTAATAGCGTCACACGGATCGTTTGTTTTGAAGATTGCCGATGCAGCAACTATGACGTTGGCCCCTTCCCGAACTGCCTGAGAAATGGTTTCTGTTGTAATACCACCATCCACTTCTATATCCAGTGCATCAGGCGCAATACTGCGCAGTCTCGCAATTTTCGGTAAAGCCGTTGATATAAATCTTTGCCCGGCAAAACCGGGATTTACGGACATGACAAGCACCATGTCGACAGCATCCAGGAGGTTTTCAACCGATTCAGCCGGAGTGTCCGGATTAAGAGAGATGCCGGCCTTTAATCCCGCATTCTTAATTAGTGAAATAACCTCTTTGGGGGTTTTTGTAGTTTCTATATGGAACGTAATAATATCGCCCTTCCCGGCTGCTTCTGCAAATGTTTTCACATAACGTTCAGGATGTTCAATCATCAGGTGAATATCCAAAGGTATTTTCGTAATGCGTTTTATACCTTCTACGATAAAAGGTCCCATAGTGATGTTTGGAACAAAATGGCCGTCCATAACGTCAATATGGATCAAATCAACGCCGGCCATTTCTATCTTCCTGATTTCCTCTTCTAAACGCACCGGATTGGCGGCGAGAATAGACGCTGCAATCTTAATTTTCGGCTGCATATTTTTATGTTTTTTTATCCAATAACGAAGCGACCCCTGGAAGGTTACCACCTTCTAATAACTTCAGGAATGCGCCACCGCCCGTGGAAATAAACGATACCTCATGTGTCTTTCCCGATTTATGAAATGCCATGTCTGTGTCGCCGCCGCCTACGATGGTTGAGGCATGAGAACCGGTAACTACGTCCACCATAGCATACGTTCCGCGGCTAAAAGCATCAAATTCGAATGCCCCCATAGGACCGTTCCATAAAATTGTCTTTGCGTCCTGAAGCGCCTCAGTAAACAGTTTTGTGGTAGCCGGACCGATATCAAGGGCAATCCACTTTTCCGGAATTTCCTGGAAGGGGACGACCTTCGTTTCCGCGCGGCTATCGAATTTTTCTGCAACAACAAAATCAACGGGTAAATACAATTTTGTCCCGTTTCTTTTGGAAATATCCATTAAATTTCTCACCACATCAAGCATACTATCTTCGACAAGTGATTGTCCCACGCCAAAGCTCTGCGCCTTGAGGAAGGTAAATGCCATGGCCCCGCCAATAAGGATTTTGTCCATTTTTTTTGCCAGATTTTCGATAATCTTTATCTTGTCAGAAACCTTTGCACCACCTAACAGCGCGACAACCGGCCGCATAGGGTTATTGACCGCCTTCTCAAAATAATCTATTTCTTTCTTGAGCAGGAATCCAGCGGCAGCCGGAACAAAGCCGTCGATACCAATCATTGAGGCGTGTTTCCTGTGGCAGTTACCAAATGCATCCTGTATAAACACATCGCAGAGGCTGGCCAATTCTTTTGCAAAAGAGGGGTCGTTTTTTTCTTCTCCGGGGTAAAATCTCAGATTTTCAAGCACAATTACATCTCCACAGCGCATCTCCTCAATCTGCTTTTTAACCTTTGGACCAATGCAATCATCCGACATAATTACATTTGCCCTTTCCTTGAGGAAACCCTGTAATCTCCGTGCAACCGGCTTCAGACTATACCTAGGACTTGCTTTGCCCTCCGGCCTGCCTAAATGAGAAACAATAATTACCTTCGCATCTTCGTCCAACAAATAATTGATGGTTGGCAAGGTTGCCCGTATCCTTGTATCGTCGGTAATATTCCCGTCCTCATCTAATGGCACATTGTAGTCCGTTCGAACCATGACCCTCTTTTTTCGCACATCAATATCTTTTATAAATAATTTATCCATATAAATAGGCAAAATTATAGAAATAAAGTTATGGGCGGGAGATCAACTCGATAAGGTCTACCATACGATTTGAGAATCCCCATTCATTGTCATACCAGGAGACCACCTTAACCATTCGTTTATCAATTACATATGTTAATGCCGAGTCAAAGATACTTGAGTGTGTATTTCCGATAATATCTGAAGAGACTATAGGGTCTTCGCAGTATTCCAGAATTCCTTTCAGTTCACCTTCGGCGGCTTTTTTCATGGCATTATTAACGGATTCCACAGTAACATCCTTTGATACCAGCGCAACAAAATCTGTCACGGAACCGTTGGAAATAGGCACACGCATAGCCAGGCCGTCCAATTTACCTTTCAACGATGGAATTACTTCCCCGATGGCCTTGGCTGCCCCGGTTGTTGTAGGAATAATGTTTATCGCTGCGGCCCTTGCCCTCCTTGGGTCTTTATGCATAAAATCAACAATACACTGGTCGTTTGTGTATGCGTGAATTGTTGTCATAAACCCCTTTTCAATACTGAAATTATCGTGTAATACCTTTACCAGGGGCGCTAAACAATTTGTCGTACACGAAGCATTTGATACAATTTTATGTTCGGGTTTAAGGTCCTTCGTATTAACTCCTACGACAATCGTGGCATCAATTTTGTCTTTTGCCGGCGCAGAAAGAATAACTTTTTTTGCTCCCGCATCAAGATGCTTGGCACAGTCTGATCTGGAAGTAAATATCCCGGTTGATTCAATTACAATATCTACCCCAAATGATTTCCATGGTAATTTAGAAGGGTCCCTTTCCGTGAGCAATTTAATTTCTTTACCATCTATCACCAGAGCTTTTTCTTTTGTCTCGATATTTCCTTCAAACCTGCCGTGTACCGAGTCATATTTTAGTAATAACGCCAATGATTTCACATCGGCAAGATCGTTGATAGCCACAACGTCTATACCTCCCCGTTTGGCGATCACACGAAAGACATTTCTTCCGATCCTTCCAAACCCATTTATACCAACCCGTATAGCCATAGTTGTTATCCTTTGCTTATACTTTTAAATAATACTGAGGAGCAACAAAACCTCATCAAAGTACAAAATAAAATAAATGAAAAAAAGACAAGGTATTCTAGCAAACAGAGGCAATTTGTCAAGCAATTTAATAATTCTAAAAGTTTCTATTGCCACATAAAAAATTTATCAATATATTGTAATAATTACTTGAAAATCTACCTACATATTGTATAATTCAGCGAAATTTAAGAGAATTTACCGTAAGGCAATTTTTTATGAGAAACTTGATAAGAAAATTTATGTATTTGAAGGCAAAGATTGTCTCTGTGCGAATCGGCAACTATCGGTTCAGGCATCCACAGGGGATGTCTGCCACAATTCTACAATGGTTTGCACTAGACCTTGAACCTCCGCCGCGAGGTCGGGTTCAGTGCAATACCACATTAGGAGAGAAACCATTTTACAACTTATTGAAACTAGTCTCTCGAAAACAATAGACCGTAGTAGTAGTATCGAAGAAAAATGTAAGCAGTATGATTTAAACAGGTTAAAAATTGAAGACAAAAAACTCTTTGACAAATATGTAACAGAAGAAGGCATAAATTTATGTGATTATTCTTTTGCGAACAATTATATCTGGAAAGGCTCGATAGAATTATTATGGAAAATAATTAATAACAACTTTTGTCTCTTTGGAGTAACCTCCAAGGGGATGTGTATGATGCTCCCGCCGCTTGGGAAAAACGACATTCACAACACCCTGCGTGAATGCTTTTCCGTAATGCGAGAAATTAACGATTCCAGTGGCTTTGAATCGTATGTCAATTATGTTTATGAAGACTTCCTGAAATTTCTTGATAACAATTCCTACCGTATTATCGAAGGTTATCCCGATTACATATATAAAACAACCGACCTTGTAAAACTCACCGGCAGAAAATACGAAAAGAAGAGAAACGAGATAAACTTTTTCAAAAAGCATTACGACGCTTCTTTTGAGAAGTTCTATCCAAAACATATTGCAGATGCCCTTCTGATGATAGACCAATGGAAACGGGAAAAGATTCACGAATCGAATGTTTCTAACCACAACGAACCCCATTACCAGTATAGCCTTATCCATGAAGCAGAAGCTGCCAAATGCGCAATTATCTTTTCTGAAGAGTTGGGATTGAGTGGGGCAATTATTGCAATAAACGGCCAAATCGAGGGTATTACTTTAGGGGAACGCATTACAACCAATACCGCTTCCGTCTTAATAGAGAAGACCAACAACAACTTCCACGGCATGCCTCAGTTTATTTACCAGCAATTTTGTGCAAGCGACTTTTCTGATGTAGAATACATCAACGCGGGCGAAGACTGGGGAATAGAAGGCCTGAGAAGGGCAAAGATGTCTTATCATCCTTGTTTCCTTGCAAAGAAATTCACTATTTACGGTAAATAATCCTTTGGTGAATTATTGCAAGGCAAACCTTTTGGACCTTTTGGCTATTGAGCAACTGGAAAAGGATTGTTTTCCAACAGAGGCGTTCAACCGGCGCCTGATAAAAAATTTATTAGTTAGCGCCAACACTGCTATTTTTAAGGCAACAGAGCCAACAGGGAAAATTATTGGCAATATCGTCGGTACTACAAAAAAGGAAAATAGCACGTCCGTGGGCAGGATATTTTCCTTATGCGTTCTTGCCGGACATCGCAAAAGCGGCGTTGCCACCCGCCTTGTTCAACTCCTGGAAGAAGAGTTTTGCTTGCGAGACATCAAGAAAATCAGGTTAGAAGTGTGCACGCTCAACAACGTAGCGCGGGCGTTTTACGAGCGGCTGGGATATCAAGTGATGTCCGATATTCTTCCCCATTTTTACCATGACGGCACAGACGCCTGCGTCATGGTCAAGCGCCTTCCGTAAACCCCCTCATTTGTATGTCGAATTATTTATACGCAGGTATTACAGAAAAGCAGACAGAAGTATCATTGTCAATTCCCCTGGCATGTAGACCACCTGTAATCTTGTAGAAAACATATCCTTGTGTATAAAGAAGCCATAAGGACGGGCTTCTTTTCACAGACTTCGCTCTAAGGAACCGGGGTACGCCTCCGAGTGCTTTTGCGCCCAGCGGAGATGGAGGGTGTCACGCTTGTAGTGATGCAATACCTGCACCTTGTGTTCGGGAAAACCGAGGAAGTTGCTGAAGTAAAACAGGAAGACCAGCAGGGTATCTAACTTAATGATAAAAAATCCCTTTACTACCATAAGCGGCGCAACCTGTGCCGTATAGTGATGAAGGTATTCCCATGCCACCACAATGCCGAGTCCGGGCACGCCAACAATGGAGAGAGCGGCTATGAACAGCAATAAATTTGCAAGGGTAGAACGGGAAAGCCCGGCTGTATAACTTGAATAATTTTCACTGCCATGGGTAAAATTGTATACTGAGTAATAGGCAAGCCCCGCAAATGCAACGGCAAGGACAGTTACTGCGATCCAGTAGAGCTGGCCAGATGCGTCCAAATGCCTCAGCAGGAGCAGAGAATGTTCTATTCCAACCGTGGCCGCAGAGCACGTGAGGGTCACAAAAAACATCCTTACTTTCCTGATATTGCAGAAGGTCAGCACGCTGAAACCGACTGCCAGCGCCAGCAATATCTCATCTTTGGCGTTAAAATATTTCCAGTTGATAATTAATGCCGTAACGGCATCTCCTCTGGCGTTAGCAGCAGATTCCACATTAAAAGTGTTTCTGTCTAGAAGGAACATTACTACACTAAAGGCTGACCAACCGGCAGCAACCACCCAGGCGAAACGTCTCACTGCTTTCCCGTCGAAGCGGAGAAATTTTAAACCAAGAAACCCGTCAATAAAGTCGAATGTCCGCAGGAAAAAGCCAAACTCCTTGATCGAGAGCGCATAGAGCCAGTTTCTTAATCCTTCAGGAAGCAGCGTATTAAAGTGTTTCCCGGTGTTTGTCATCTTGGGAAGCCGTGTCTCCATGGTATGATAAAAATGCAGCAATGACGGGGTGCGCAGGAACTCAAATGTGCGATATATGCCGTGTGACACCACGTGGATTAACGCCAGCGTCCGCAGTCCGAAGAATATTTCGATGTAGATAATAGCTAACTGCGTCATGGTGGCATACGCAATGGTATTCTTGGCATCGGCATGCTGCCGGCTCATGTGGGTTGTAATGAAGGCCGAAAACGCGCAAATGGCAACGGCAGCGGCAATGGCATTTGCCGGATGCGAGATCGTCCATACTTCAGGCCAATACCCCGGAAGAGACCACTCACTGGGCCAGAAGCGCAAGAGGAGAAAAATAGGGATATGAGTTGACAATGAACCGTAGAAAGCCGCACTGGACGGAGTAGGTCCCTCCATTGCCCTCGGCAGCCATGTCCATGGAAAAATACCCGACTTAAAGAAGCATGCTATAATCAGCAAGACCATTGCCCAAGCGTAACCGTGCTTCTGAATCAACGCCAGACGGGTCATGTCTTCGATGTGGAAGAAGAGCAGCAGCGATATCAGGGCAAGCAAAAAGATATCTCCAGTCTCGTAAATAAACAGCACCCGCATGGCGTTTTTAAGCGGATTGGGGCGGTGTTCATAAAAAGCTATCAGAAGCACTGAGGAAAACCCAAGAAGCTCCCACCCCATAAAGAAAAAGGTGGAGCCTGAACTGAGAACTATAAGTTTTATAGCCAGATGGAAAATGAAATAGAGTGAAAAGAACTTATGATAATACGCATCACGATGCAGATAAAACAGGGAAAAATGGCCTATAGTTGCAATGATTGTGGTTGTGAATGCCAGAAATACAAACGTAAGGGTGTTCCAATGCACAATGAATGGCCAACCAAGGAAGCAGAAGGATTTAATCTCTACAGTAATATCGGTAAACCCCAAAAAACACAGGGCAACTGCGACGTGGATAAAGTCACTAACGTTTCCCCACAGGACCACCTTGCGAATCCAATACTCGTCGTGCTCCTGCTTTCTGATAAAATTGTGGACATTTACAAAGAATATCTTGGTTATCGGGAACAGTGTGAAATAATATACGAGGTAGGTAATCAGAATTTTTTCGTTCACACCGTACTCCTAGATAATTTGCCCGAATAATAGATGCTCCTGTTCAAGGAAAAACCGCGGATCGTCGCTCTCGTATACAGGAACATCTGCCGTTTCATCAAAAGGTACAAATCTGCCGTCCTTTCCGCCTTTCCACAGGAATATCTCTTCCTGATTCTGATCGTGAACCGCGAGGGTAATCCAGTTGTGTTTCACGAGACACTGAAAGTGCCCGGGTTGAGCGGTATATCCGAATGCCTCGCCGAGGATGGTTTCCATTATCTCCAGCCTGCAGCAAACAAGCAGTATCAGCCTGACAGGTTCGTGCACCTCAACCATCTGCCAGGGTAAGCACAACTGCAGGTCGCTGAGATGACCGTTCATTACTCCCAAAAGTGAGGTAATATTATGGGGCAGCTTGGTGCCGCAGCCGTAGTGCTCGTTGTCAATAAAGCTAAAATAATACTCAAGGTTGATTCCCGCGCATACCGGACCTACCGCTCCGAGGATGTTTCTCAGGGATTTTCCGGCAGGGTCCACCTTATAATTATAGGAAATCAAAAATGAACGCCTGTCCAGGAAGAGGTTTCTCGTCAGATACCTCGGGCCTACAATGGCAATTGCATTGGTGCAATGACCGTATTCGGGTCTCGGCTGGGTAAAATCCATTGCCCGCCCGTGTGCATAATCGGCGAATGCCTTTTCTGACAGGTCGGTTTTAACCTCGTCAAAGCGCCTGCACCGCTCTTTTGCGTCCAGAGCGGCCGCACGGCGGAGGGCGTCTATATACTTTTGCAGGCGTGGCTCTATAGGGTTAGGAAGATCGAAAAGGAGGACATCGTCGCTGCATGTGTTGTGATATCCGCCTATAAACCTTGTTGAATCCGGGATGTTTATGCCGTTTTTAGCCAGGCCTGCGCGCACTTCCGGTTCGTTGCAAATAGTCGCAAAAAGGCGTCCGTTAGGAGCTCCGCGCCCGCCGGCGCATGCCCCGCAGTCGTGGGCGGCTTCGTGGGGGTTGTTAAGACTGCTGGAGCCATGTCCCAGCACAAACACATAGGGCGAAAAATTGTCCGAAAACCCGGCGCCTTTGAGTATTGCCGTTGCACGGGCAATGCGGTCTTCCAGACTCCATCCGTTTTCGTTTTCATGAGTTTCCTTTTTATAAATCAATTGTGTTTTGGGTTCGTGGGCAGCCAGATACCGTCGCAGCTTGGAGCTGTACTTGGGAAAAAGGATATCCATTATATACGGAAGGAGATTGACAAGACCACTGAAAATCGTGTGAACAAAACTCCCGAAAAGGGTTTTGGATGCCTGTGTAATCGCCCACTGCACTCTTCCGTAGAACTGAAGTTTTTTTGGCATGGCATCTTCTAATTTTACCACCTTTTCGTAGACGTGCACCGATGGCGTTACTAAAGGATGAGGGCACATCTTGCGGTAGTGCTTCTCTGGCGCGGCCTTGAATCTCATGTCAAGTCCAAAATGCCCTGCTGCGCCGAGAGTTTCTGCGCCCTGGTCTATCTGCTCCAGATGGCGGCGGAAAGATTCTTCACGGTCATCAATACAGCAAAATACCTGGTAATTCCGGAGTTTGTACTTTGGCTTCGCCACAACAGCACACTGCCTGTATGCGGTAAGGAACTGATTGTAAAAGGTGTCCTCATAGGCGCGCTGCCAAATCTCCTGGCGATTTTCATCGGTAAACTGGGTAACCTCTTTGGGAAACGGAGCGTTATTATTAATGCCCAGGGCGTTCACAATAGAGGCTACAAAATACGGGTCATACAAAGGCTCCGGCTTAAAGACGGGTATTTCCAAGGTCGGTATCGCGCGGATGGATTCAATGGCTGCTAACTCCAGAACGAGAATGACAGTAACGACCTCAGCAAACTCAGCTTTTATATCATGATTTGGAACCCACTCTACCGTGGATTCCAGCGCTTTTATAGTGCCGACCCATCCCTTGTAACGATAGAGTGTGCGGAAGATATAATCATCAAGTTGTACATTGGGAATAGCCAGTACTTGAAGCAGAAACGACGTGGCATCGCTGCATTGATACTGCCTCACTAAGGCGATGATTTCTTTTAAGGTTTTAACAAATTTTGTACTTAAGAAACCGCTTTTCGAGTAAAAGTCACAAAAGCAACGCCACAACCCCTTCTCCCGGTGCGGCATGGGCCAGTAAGCAAGGCCGAAGTCAAAATACGAAGACATAAACTTAAAGAAAATAGGTCCTGTCAGCTCGTCAATGTCAATATTCAGCTCGTCAATGTCAATATTGTGGGCAGCCTGAATCGCCTCCCTGTAATAGCCGGGACGCTGATAAGCAGTGTTATTAACAAACTGCAGTATCCGCGCGTCCGGCACCGGACGGTTGTGGGGCTTCTCTGTCATTAAGCTAAAAAGTACTTCAGGCTGAATAGCAAGCTGATGACGTTCAATATATTCCCTGATATTCTTCAAAAGGACATTCGCTGAGATGCGTCCCCGTTCAAACGCCAGGAGAAACTCTTCTTCGGACATAAAGGCCTTGGCGCCATATGCACGTCCCGCCTTTTTAACGCCTTCAAAAAAGTCGTATCTCTCGAAGTGGTGAATGGTGTTGTGATGAACAAAGAATGGAAGCGGGCCTTGATCAGGCATCAGGTGCTTTGCGTGTTCGATTGCATGTTTAACCTTGTCAGACATTATTCTTGCTTATGAGAGAAAAAATACCCAGTTTCATCAAAGAATTCAAACTGATGACAAGACAACAAATCGCCCAAATACCGCAAGCCCTTCGCGTCATAATAAGAAAAGGTTGCTGTTGCAGCGGGGAGAGACAAAAAATACCCCCGCAAAAATTCACTTTTTAACAAAACCATACATATATTTATTTTTTATTTATAATAAACCCTTGGCGCCTTTGTTTGTGCAAGGCCAAAAGAGAAAGCATTTGCTGATCATTTATAATTCACCGCATTCTAAATACAAAATTATAAACATGAATAAATTTAAAATGCAAGAATTATTTAAAGACTTGTAATTTTTTTTTGTTTTTGCTATAGTAATGAACTTAATTGCGATGAACGGCATGGCATAATAAACCATGACTCCTGTTTACCCTTTAATATCCAAATTTATTGAAAAAACCTTTTTTAGAACCAATGACTTGACATATAGGAATTTCAAAGTGAGAGATTCTTCTGCCGTGTTACCTCCTCAAAATGACGCCGTTTGTCATTCTGATCACATTCACTTTGTTCAGTGTAAACTCCACGAAGAATCTGTTTGTCATCTAAATTAGGACTTCGACAACTTTTTTATTGTGTATGTAGAGGCAATTGATGAATTGCCTTTACAATGATTGAAATTCCTATACGTAAATATTATTTGCCAGTATGACGAAACCACACGATTCTTCTTTCGATGAACATGCAGTAGTCCATGAGCTGAAGCACTATTTACCAGCTCAGTCTCCTTTAAAAGACTTTATCCATCATAATACACTGCACGGATTTCAGAACCTGAAATTCCACGACGGCGCAAGCCGCGCTTCGGAAATCTTCGGTTATAACGTCAGTCTCTCCATTGACGAATTCCGATCCCTTTACAAATCGGGCCGCATCCGGGAAGACGTGCTTGAACAAGTGATTGCCGAACGAAAGGGCGTTGCCCTTATGCAGGAATGGAAGGAGTATGCGATTTTCAAGCAATACGGCGAACTCCCGTCGCCACGGATAGGCTCCTTGCGCGCCAACTGGAAAAGGCATTACAAGATAGACCTGGATTCGCTGGTGCATCCTTTGCTCTTCCGCGTCCTTTGCAGTTACCTGGACCAGGGCATTTCGATATGGAAGTTTCCCGTCTGGCATGAGGGTTTCCTCGCCTCCATCAAAGAAATGGAACGAATCAGTTTTACCAGCTTTTTTAGAACAGACTGGCCCAGAAGACTGTTACTGAAAAGTGAATGTACCATCGAAGCATTGCTGGACATTCTGGTTGGAGACAAATCGCTTTACAAGCAATACTTATTTGACCAGCAGTTTGCTCACCAGGGTTGGTCAGGAATGGTTTCCACAGTGGAGGATGTACCGCAAACTCTGCTGGACCGAAAGCAAATTACCCTCAAAGAACTGATTATATTTGAACTCCTGCTGGAAATAGATGCGCTTGATTTTCGCTTTGGCAAAAACTGGCAGCCACTCAGAAAAAGCCTTATGGAAAAGCCTGTCGATCTCTTCGCAGAGATCCCGGAACGTGAACTGCATGAAATCAGACAAATCTGGCAGGAGGCGTTCGAATGGAGCTATTATGACGACGTCCTCTCAGGTCTCATCGCAAAAAAACATGAAGAAAACAGGGTAAATTACGCCAGTTTCCAGGCGGTTTTTTGCATCGACGACCGGGAGTGCTCGTTCCGTCGTTACATTGAAAAAATGGATCCCGACAGTGAAACCTTTGCGTCGGCCGGATTCTTCAGCGTGGAGTTTTTCTACCAGCCCGAAGGTGGAAAGTTCTATACAAAGCTGTGCCCATGGCCCGTGACGCCTAAATATTTAATCAAGCAGGTTGAGAGCAAAAGCGAACGGAAGAAGGACGTGTATTTTTCCAAATATGCCCATTCTTTTTTTGGCGGGGCGCTGATTGCCCATACGATTGGGTTCTGGTCGGCGGTTCGTTTATTTTTCAACATTTTCAGGCCAACGATGGGACCTGCTGCATCATACTCCTTCCGCCACATGGACAAGTTTTCAAAGCTTATAATCGAAAATACCCATCCGGATAACAAGGAAAACGGCCTGCAAGTAGGATACACATTCGAAGAGATGGCAAACCGTGCCGAAGGACTTCTAAAAAGCATTGGACTGGTGAAAAATTTTGCCCCGATCGTGTATATTATCGGTCATGGTTCAAGCAGTGTGAATAATCCACACTTTGCAGCTTATGATTGTGGCGCTTGCTCTGGAAGGGCAGGCTCTGTCAACTCACGAGTGATGTGCCATATACTTAATCACCCTGAAGTGAGAAAGATTCTGGGCATACGGAGAATTGCCATACCGCCTGAGACACAGTTTGTGGGCGGTCTGCATGATACCACCCGCGACGAAATTGGTTTTTTTGATGAAGGCATTCTGTCGCCTGGCAACCAGAAACGACATCAAATCAACCTGAAAACCTTTAATAAGGCGCTGGACATCAATGCCAAGGAACGATCGAGAAGGTTTGTTTCCATTAACACCAGACTGCATCCGAAAACCATCCATAAAAAAATTTTACGGCGATCAGTATCTCTGTTCGAACCGCGTCCGGAACTAAACCATGCCACGAACGCACTGTGCGTTGTCGGCAGAAGGTCGCTGATATCGCACCTGTTTTTAGACCGGCGGGCATTTATGAACTCACTTGATTACCGGGTCGATCCGGAGGGGAAATACCTGCTTAATATTTTAAATGCCGTTGCCCCCGTGTGCGGCGGCATTAACCTTGAATATTTTTTCTCACGGGTGGATAACCAGAAATTGGGCGCAGGGACAAAACTTCCCCACAATGTCATGGGATTGTTTGGCGTTGCTAATGGCGCTGACGGGGATTTGCGTCCAGGACTCCCCAGCCAAATGATTGAGGTGCATGACCCCGTCCGTCTCCTGGTCATCGTAGAGCATTTCCCCCATGTTGTGCTGAAAACAATTCAAGCAGTGGCGGCGACCTATGAATGGTTTATCAATGAATGGGTGCGACTGGTTGTTATTAATCCGGAAACGCAGGAACTTTTCCGATTTAAGGAGGGGGCATTCATTCCGTACAAGCCACTCAGGCAAACAATCGAAACGGTTTCGGATGTAACGCCGCTGATAGAAGCGAATATTGATAATTTACCCGTCTATGTATTAAAGTAGTTTTATATATTTTTTTGACAGAGCAATGTTGGGAATTTTTTGCTATGAATCTCGTCCGGAATGATTTCCGTGGAGAATGGAACTATGCAATCACCTCAAATACCGAATGAAAGTTTATCATCTTATATATCGACGATGTATAAAACGGGAGACATGGCAATGTTCCTTCCGTATTTTATTCTGCTCCCGATATTAGGATTTCTGGTAAGCTGGTCAATTCCGAAGAAAAATGAAAAGGTTATTTCCTGCGTAGCTTTCACCACCGTAGGTTTGCATTTGCTGACCGCTGCCGGATTTATTATATATTGGCTTGTACAGCATTATCCTATCCTGGACCTGCCGGGATGGGTGCTCTACCAAACTTCCAAATACTCATTTTATTTTAGTTTTTATTTTGACAAAGTTACAGCTACCTACCTGATAGTGGGCGACATCGTCCTTTTCCAGGTTGCCGCTTACAGCCGCTATTACTTGCATCGTGAAGAAGGCTATAAAAGGTTCTTCAGTACGATTCTCCTATTTTACCTAGGGTACAATATTGTCGTTTTCTCCGGCAACATGGAAACGCTTTTTATCGGGTGGGAAATGCTGGGCATCTCTTCCTTCCTGCTGATTGCCTTTTACCGTGACCGCTATCTGCCCGCAAAAAATGCCGTAAAAGTAGTTTCCGTTTATCGCCTTGGCGACATAGGGCTGATACTTGCCATGTGGCTGAGCCATCACCTATGGCACGGCAATGTATCCTTTTTGCAGTTGAGTAATCATGAATTGGTAAACGCACACCTCCAAACGAACACACTTATGGGCTTATTTATCTCCCTGACGATATTGATGTCAGCGATAGCAAAGTCGGCGCAACTGCCGGTTACCTCGTGGCTGCCGCGCGCCATGGAAGGTCCCACTCCATCCAGCGCCATTTTTTACGGTAGTCTTTCCGTTCACATAGGCGTATTTGTACTGCTGCGTACGATGCCATTTTGGGAGCATCAATTAGCCGTTCGGATTATTATCGGTGTAATCGGATTAACGACCAGTATCATTGCAACGGGGATTGCTCGGGTGCAGTCAACGATAAAAACCCAGATTGCTTACGCTTCTGCTGCACAAATTGGGATTATGTTCATTGAAATAGCTGCTGGTTTAGAGGAGGTTGCCCTTGTTCACTTTGCCGGAAACGCCTTCCTGCGGGCGTACCAGCTTTTAGTTTCTCCTTCGGTGGTGAGTTACCTGATACGGGAACAGTTCTACAACTTCAAACCCCGCGTGCACACTTACGAAGATTCTCTTCCCAAAAAGATTGAATATACCATATATATGTGGTGTCTGAAAGAATGGAACCTTGATTCACTGATGTATCGTTATATGTGGAATCCATTAAAGCGGTTGGGAAAAAGGTTGGATTTTCTTACTCTCAGTCGGATTGTCTATTTCGGTATCCCGGCTTATCTCGCAGGCGTGGCTCTTATTTACTTCAGGGAACTGCTTCCGGAACCCGTTGAAAAATCTCTTCCTTACCTGTTCTGTTCCATCGCCCTGATTATGGTGTTGAAATCGTTTGCCGAAAGAAAAATGGCGCGTTTGAGCTGGATGCTGGTGATGATGCACCACTTTTGGATTGCGCTGTCTATTTCAGTCAATGAACGGTTCTATTTTAATGAGGATCGTCTTTATTTAAGCGGTATTGTCGTGGCAGGAATCGTAGGGTTCTTTTGTCTCCGGTGGCTGCGCATTCACGAAGGCAGCATTGACATGGACCAGTTTCACGGTCATTCGTACCGCCATCCGAAATTTGCCTTTGTTTTTCTGCTGGCATGTCTGGGGGTATCAGGTTTTCCGATCTCGCCGACCTTTGTGGGGGAAGACCTGATCTTTATCCACATCCGTGAAGACCAGGTTATACTGGCCATAATGGTTTCGCTGAGCTACGTCATTGACGGACTGTCCCTCATCCGGATGTACGCGCGCGTGTTCCTCGGACCGCATTCAAAATCAGTTTATGAGATGGCATACCGGTCGTCGTAGTCGTTTGACAGCGCCTGTTGCTTTTTACTGAAGCAAGAGGCAAACTGTTTAAGAAATTTTGTTTGAACAGGGAAATATTTGAGTGTAAAATGATCATCCTTTGCTTCGGCGGTTGTGCGCTTCGAAAAATTACAAGTGTAATTAATCCCGGATAATCAGTTCTATGGCTGAACATCTGTTTATCGTATCTTTAGTTTTGTATCTTGCGGGTGGCCTGTTTGCCTTATGTTTATCCAAGTGGCAGAGGATTGGAAATTTCATATCGCTTGTTTTAGCTGCTATTGCCTCCTGTTTTAGTATTGCAACGGCGGTAATCTTGCTTTCTACCGGCGCTACGGTACGTCTTGATTTCTCAATCTATCACGCCATTATTAAATATAATTTTTTAATAGACTCTGTTTCCTCGTATTTTATTCTTGCCATATCATCCATCAGTTTTGTAGCTGCCATTTACTCAATAGGTTATACACAATTATACATTAACAAACGTGATACCCGATTTTTGGGATTCCTCTACAATCTCTTCCTTGTCTCTATGCTCCTTGTGGTTACTGCTAATAATGCGGTAGTGTTTATGATTGTATGGGAGTTGATGACAATAGTATCTTTCTTCCTTGTGATTTTTGAGCATGAAAATCCTGCTAATATGAAGGCAGGTTTTACTTATATTATCATGGCGCATGTTGGTTCGGCGCTTCTAGCTAGTGCCTTTTTCATAATGTTTGCTCATGTAGGGACGTGGGATTTTGGTTTTGATGATTTCAGGCGTATCGGCGGCAGCATGCCAATGATATACAAAAACATAGTGTTCTTTTTGGTGATAATTGGCTTTGGCATCAAGGCAGGCATTTTCCCGTTACATCTTTGGCTTCCCATGGCGCATCCTGCCGCTCCCAGCAATGTTTCGATGGTTATGTCCGGCGTGATGATTAAAACGGCTATCTATGGTTTTATACGATTCTATTTTGAGTTTTTAGCGCCTTGCCCGCCGTGGTGGGGGGTCGTGGTTCTTATGGTTGGCGCTTCTTCTGCTATACTGGGTATTCTTTATGCCCTTATGGAAAGGGACATAAAGACCTTACTTGCATACAGTAGTATAGAAAATAATGGTATCATCATTATTGGTATTGGATTATCAATGATTTTTAAGTCATACAATCTGATGGCATTATCCTCTCTGGCACTGATGGCTGGGCTTTATCACTTAATAAATCATGCCGTATTTAAAAGTTTACTCTTTGGTGGTGCAGGAAATATTTATTATGCAACACATACAAAAAATATTGAGGAATTGGGTGGGTTAATAAAACGGATGCAGATCACTGCACCACTATTCCTTATTGCTGCATTATCCATTTCCGCCATACCGCCTTTAAATGGATTTATAAGCGAGTGGTTTATATTCCAGTCACTGTTAAATGGTTTTAACATCCCATCTGTTATCATAAAAATAGTAACTATAATTTGCGGCGCTGTCGTTGCTTTAACAGGCGCATTGGTCGCTACCTGTTTTATTAAGGCGTTTGGGATTTCATTTCTTGCGATGCCCCGCACAGAACATGCAAAACATGCCAAAGAAGTCCCTGTTGTTATGTATGTGAGTATGGGACTTTTGGCCGGGCTTTGTGTATTTATGGGCCTTTTCCCTTCAACGATTATGGTTGCTATCAACCGTGTGAACACGCAAATTCTTGGCATAAATATTGTGAATGCGCTTACTTCTTATGATTGGTTGCAAATGAAGACCGTCAGTACCAATTTTACGGAACTATCGTCGAAAAGCGCAGCCGTTTTTGGCTTGATTCTTTTGGCAATAACATTTGGTGCACTGACTTTAATAAGACCAGGGTTTATAAGAAAATCCTATGAAACCTGGACATGTGGAAGATCCCCTGAGCCCAGACTGGAATACACTGCCACTGCCTTTACAAGACCATTTAAAACGATCTTTAGTAATTTATACAGGCCTCGGCGCGAAGTAAGTACCGAATATTCTGTCCCTAATTATTTTGTTAAGTCTATTTCCTATATTAGTGAGGTTTCACCGATATTCGAAAGGTATTTTTACGGCCCTGTCTCCCGGTTTGTTTTGGATATATCTACCAAGGTAAGGTGGGTACATACAGGCAGTATTCATATTTACCTTACCTATATCTTTATAACACTGATAATTTTGATTATATTTGTCGGAAAATAATACATTAACAAGAATATGCTCTTGACTTCAAATATTATTCTTCCTATTCTCCAGCTTGTTGTTATCGTAGGATTTTCGCCTCTTGTAAAGGGGTTTATTAATAAAATTGAGGCGAGGCTGCAGTGCCGAAGAGGCGCCAGCATTTTTCAGCCTTACTATAATCTGGTAAAATTGCTCCAGAAAGATGCTGTTGTTTCTGAAACGTCCTCCTGGATTTTTAGAGCAACGCCATATGTAACGTTTGTTTCGATTTTAATAATCTCATTACTCGTACCTGTCTTGTCAGCCCAAGTCCCACTGAATTTTACCGGCGATATAATACTTATCATATATTTATTTGCACTGGCAAGGTTTTTCCTTGTTTTAACTTCACTTGATACCGGCAGTGCATTTGGTGGTATGGGTGGAAGTAGGGAAATGATGGTATCTTCCATGGCTGAGCCTGCCATGATACTGTCGATATTTACCGTTGCCTTAACAGTCGGTTCTACCAATTTAAGTAATATAACAAATACACTGCTTAATGATAGCATTCTCCTGCTGAACCCGTCACTTATCCTGGCTTTTGCCGCATTCGTCGTTGTTATTATCGCAGAAGCAGGCAGAATTCCTGTTGACAATCCGTTTACTCATCTTGAACTGACAATGATACACGAAGGAATGGTCCTTGAGTTTTCCGGGCGCTATTTGGCGGTGACAGAGTGGGCATCTTTAATGAAATTGCTTTTGTTGCTAACGATACTGGTTAATACATTCTTACCGTGGGGTATTGCAGACGGCCTTACCTTTCCCGGCTTAATAATCGCAGTTGCCCTTTATGTTGTTAAAATTGGTTTTTTTGCCTTTTTGATTGTTATAGTAGAAATGTCTTTTGCAAAGCTCAGGTTGTTTCGAATCCCAAACCTTTTAGGCACAGCATTTATTTTATCTATTCTGGCTATTATATCGCTGTATGTAGTAAGGTAATAAATAATGACGCAACAGATTATTGTAAATTCCAGGACGATTGATATTCTTGCAGTTTTGATGCTTATGGCTTCAATAGTACTCGTTGGCACAAGCAGATTAAGGAATTGTATATGGGCTTATGCCTTTCGATCTTTTATATTAACGTTGACAAGCGGTCTGATTGCCTGTTTTTCCGGTATCCACCATATTTATATTACTACCGTCATCTCATTGGCACTAAAAGTAATCGTTATCCCTGGTTTTCTTTTCTATATCGTCAAAAAAATTAATATCAAAAAAGAGCAGGAATCTTATATTAACTATACGTTATCTCTTTTACTGGCTTGCGGTATTATCCTTATTGCTTTTTATTCTACACAAAATATTATCCAATTTGAAAATACCTTCATGCGGCACTGCTTACCCATCGCGCTTTCCATTACTCTTCTTGGCTTCTACGTCATGATAAGCAGAAAGCAGGCTATTACCCAAATTCTTGGACTTATTACGATGGAAGACGGTATGTTTTTCGCCGCATTGTCCACGTCTTACGGTATGCCGCTCATTGTAGAATTAGGATTGTTTTTCGATATCCTGGTGAGCGTAATTATTATGGGGATTTATGTATATAGAATCAAGGAATCCTTTGACACCATTGATACTGACTTCTTAAAGGAGCTCAAGGAATAGATGATAATTTTACTACTTTTGATTATACCGGTAGTAACAGCTACTATATGTGTTTTTATAAAAAAACACAGTGTGTCAAAATACATAAGTATTGCCGGTAGTTTTATAGCTTTAGTCTATAATATATATCTCAATTATAATATATATACCTACCATTCAATTCAGGGATTTAATAATTTCTTTTATGTAGATGCGTTAAGTATTCTCACAACGCAGATTGTTACTATTGTATCATTTGCGGCAGCCCTGTATTCGGCAGGATATATGGAGGCAGAACTACATGACGGTGTAATATCAGAAAAGAAACTGCAATGGTACTATTTCCTATTCCATATGTTTATTTTTACCATGTTGTTGGTCTGCGTGATAAACAACTTGGGCGTTATGTGGGTTGCCATTGAGGGTACTACATTAGCAACTACGTTTTTAGTGGGTTTTTACAATAAAAAACAACATCAAGAGGCAGCGTGGAAATATATAATACTCTGTTCTGTCGGCATTACGTTAGCTCTCTTTGGTGTTATATTAACCTATCATTCAGCGAAAGGTGTTCTTGGTGAAATTGGATATGCATTGAACTGGTCTGATTTACGAGCTGTGGCTGATAAATTCGAACCGCGTTTAATGAAGCTTGCATTCCTTTTTGTTCTGGTAGGATATGGAACAAAAGCAGGTTTGGCTCCAATGCACACATGGCTTCCTGATGCACATAGCCAGGCGCCTTCTCCAATAAGTGCTTTGTTTTCTGGTGTGTTAATAAATTGTTCAATGTACGGCATCATTCGATACCATATCCTTACATCTAAATGTGTTGGAAGCGAGTATTCGTGTACCCTTTTGATGATTTTTGGGCTCATTTCCGTCATTGTTTCGATACCGTTTATTCTTATACAAAAGGATTATAAGCGCCTGTTAGCCTTTAGCAGTGTAGAGCACATAGGGTTTATTGCTCTTGGAATAGGTTTTGGCGGTATGTATAGTGTTTATGGTGCGGAACTGCATACATTTAATCATGCCGTAGCAAAATCACTTTTATTTTTCTGCGCAGGAAACCTATTTTTAAAATACAAAACGACGGAAATGGAAAATATAAGAGGTGTCATTAAAACTCTTCCTGTTACAGGGACGATCCTGGCAATAGGAGTATTTGCCATTACTGGCACTCCCCCTCTCAATATATATGTTAGTGAGTTTTTGGTTCTTGCTGGTGGTTTTGCAAGTGGAAATTCATTCATCATTGTATTCTCATCCGTGCTTATAGTATGCATTACACTTATTTTTATAGGATTTATCTATAATATGTACAGGATGATCTTTGGTACACCCACTATGAATATTTCAAAGGGCGAAACAAGTAAATTTACCACAGCAGCTATGCTTTTCCTTTTATTTTTTGTTCTGATTATCAGTTTTTACGTACCGCCTTTGTTGCGTGAAGTACTTCGGAATATCTACGATATTGTAAGGAATGCATAATGAGTATCAACAGACAACCCTATCTCGACAATATATTGAATCAGTTCAGAGGGAATGTAACGGTCGCTAAGGGCGCATTGGAAAATGAGATCTACATCTCCACAAATAAGGATAATCTTGTAGATGTTTGTACTTATACCCACAAAATATTCCAGGCGCCTCTTTCGTCCATCATTTGCAATGATGAAAGAAGCCTCAGTAAAAATTTTACAATTTATTACGTCTTTTCTTTACCGGACAAAGATTTATTTTTTATCGTTTATGTTCCTGTAAGCGAACAGTTTCCTGATTTCCCATCTATTACCCCATATATTCCTGCCGCTCATTGGTATGAGCGTGAAATAAAGGACATGTTTGGACTTGAACCTGTTGGGCACCCGGCTCCTTATACGCTTGTATTACACGGCAATTTCCCGGAAAATACATATCCACTCAGGAAAGATTTTGATAAGAATACGAGGCTGCCCCATCTTGAATCAAAACTGCCTTTTGTTCGGGTTAACGGCGAGGGCGTATTTGAGATACCTGTTGGTCCAATCCATGCCGGTATTATAGAGCCGGGACATTTCAGATTTAGTGCAGTAGGGGATTCAATTCTCTATTTAGACGCAAAATTATTTTATACCCATAAGGGCACAGAGAAAATCTTCGAAGCTACGCCTTATACAAAGGCGTTGTTTCTTGCCGAGCGTATCTGTGGTGTCTGCGCTGCCTCGCATGCGACCGGCTATAGCCAGGCTATTGAAAAGGTAGCGGGTATTGAAATACCGCCGCGCGCAAAATTTATAAGAACTATCATTCTGGAATTGGAAAGACTTTACAACCATATAGGCGATGTTGGCAATATTTGTGTCGGAGCTTCCTTTTTAATGTGCGGGTCACATGGTTTCAGGATTCGTGAGTATATACAGCACCTTAATGAAACTATTTGTGGAAACCGCTATTTAAGAGGTATGCTTACAATCGGCGGTGTACGTTTCGATATTAATGACGACTTGAAAAGGTATATTTTAGACCTGCTGAATCGCGTGAAAAAGGACTTTAAAGAACTCACTGACATTATGTTTCAATCGTCCTCTTTCCTTGACAGAATAGAGACTACCGGAATACTTTCTTTAGAGCATGCCAAAGGGCTTGGCGTAGTTGGCGTGCCTGCAAGGGCATCAGGCATTTGCCGGGATACCAGAATTAATCACCCCTATGCCGCTTATGATGAAGTCGAATTCGATATTCCTGTCTATTATGATGAAGGCGATGTGTGTGCAAGGGTGAAAGTAAGGATCGATGAGGTTTATCAATCCATTTCTATCATTGAACAGTGTTTTGATAAAATGCCGGAAGGTCCTGTAAAAACCCCGAAGAAGGAACTTCCACCTTATAAACAGGCATTGAGCTATGTGGAATCTCCCCGGGGCGAAGATATTTACTGGATCATGACAGCGCCTAACAATATGCTATTCCGATATAAGGTGCGTTCCCCTTCTTTCTGTAACTGGCCGTCTATTCCTTATACGATTCCCGGCAACATCGTTCCGGATTTTCCTCTGATTAATAAGAGTTTCGAGTTATGTTATTCCTGTACTGATTTATAAGAATATGGCCCACGAAATACGCGAAATTACGCGAAAAAGAAAAATTTTGGGTAAGTTGAACTATGTCTGGAATCTTATATCCTGATGAAAGTTATGCCATCATGGGGGCTTGTTTTAATGTTTACAAAGCAATGGGATGTGGGTTTCTAGAGAATGTTTACCACGAATGCCTGGAAATTGAATTTGAAGGGCAAGAAATTCCGTTTGAATCTTGCGAAGAATTAAAGCTCACATACAGAGATAAACAATTAAAGCAAACGTATAAACCCGATTTTGTATGTTATGATAAAATAATTGTTGAAATTAAAGCAGTTTCAAACCTTGTGGATGAGCATAAAGCGCAAGTTCTTAATTATCTAAACGCATCTGGATTAAAGTTGGGCATACTCGCTAATTTTGGTCATTATCCTAAATTAGAATATGAGAGATTTATTTTGACAGATGAAAGGCCAATGGACGTACCGTAGGTAAATAGATAATTTTTTAGTGTTTTTTCGTGTATTTCGTGGGCTAACATAAAATGTTTACAAAATTTCAAAAAAGTTTTCAAACGGGCGTAGTTACCTCAAAATATCCAAAGGAGATGGAACCCGCTCCTTTTCGTTTTCGGGGTAGGATTGAGATAGATAAGGAGAGGTGTAAGCAGTGCAATGTGTGCGTGGAGGTATGTCCAACAAATGCGTATACCTGGATTGAAGAAAACGGAAAGCGATACCTGCAGTTGGATCATGCTAAATGCGTATTCTGTGGCATGTGCGAGGAAGCGTGTCCTTACAAAGCTGTCAGGATTACCAATGATTTTGAACTAGCGGCAACAAATAAGGAAGACCTTTTAGTTAAGGCAGGGCTTGATACAACTGCGTCAGTTGAAGAACTCGGAGAAAAACTAAAAGAAAAAATATTTTCTGTGTTCAGACGTTCACTCCACGTTCGTGAAGTGGATGCCGGCTCCTGTAATGGTTGCGAGTGGGAAGTTGTTGCCTTATACAATAGCCCCGTGCATGATTTACAGAGGTTTGGAATCGACATTGTTGCCTCTCCGCGTCACGCAGACTGCCTGCTTGTTACGGGACCTCCGACAAGGAATATGGAAACCGCACTGATCAAGACTTATCATGCTACACCTGAACCGAGGATGGTCATTGCCTTGGGTACATGCGCAAGTAGTGGTGGTATTTTCAGCAATTGTTATGCTACAAAAAACGGGATCGATAATGTCGTCCCTGTAGATGCTTACATCCCTGGCTGTCCTCCACGTCCGCAGGCTATTATATATGGATTCCTGCTTGCGTTAGAAAGGGTGCAAAAGTAAGTATTTTAGGTTGATAGTCTTTTTATCCTCCGCAAAGACAATCCAGATACAAAATTTAAATTGTCGTACTAAAGGCGAACCTCACGTTCGCCTTTATTTTTTAATACAATACATAAATCCTGCAATCCAAGCCGAAACCAGATTGCGGGGTATTATATTGTAGCCGATGAATCAATAAAAGAATTACCTTGACATTTGTTTATATATTTGGGAGAATAACTTCGCTGTTTTTTTATAAAATCTAGGTATATGATATAATGTATTTGTTAATTAACATAACGCTAAATATTGTATACTACTGAGTAAGGAGCGCATAAAAATGCATTTTTTTTCTGACGTTAAGAACAACTGGAAATCGGGACTTGCCGTATCGCTGGTTTCGATTTTACTTTCCAAATTATTGGCAGAAGCCGCCGATACCCCTCCCTGATGTGATTTAATCACAGCCGCTTGTAGTTCAATCCAACCAGACCTAAGTCGGTCGCCTTGATTTAGTTTACCTTTGAAATGCGTTGTTAAACTAATTACCCGTTATAGAGTTTCATTTGTAAATTTTTTCAACCGGAAATGGTCTTTAGTTTTAAAGGTTGTTCATTATAATTAAACTATTTAATTTTATTAACCTAAGAGTTGTTTGTTCTCGATCTGACAGGCTTACCCTGTCAGCCAAAAAATACCAAGGAGCGCACGAAAATGCAGTTTTTTTCTGACGTTAAGATCAAATGGAAGTTGGGGCTTACCGTATCGCTGGTTTCCATTTCACTTTCTATATTATCAGTTATAGCCGCCAAATCTCCCCCTTTTCTCAAACGAATCGTACCGAGACGCGTATAATCACAGCCGTTTGTAGTTCAATCCAACCGAACTCAAGCCGGTCGCCTTGATTTAGTTTACCTTTGAAATGCGTTGTTAAACTAATTACCCGTTATAGAGTTTCATTTGTAAATTTTTTCAACCGGAGACGGTCTTTAGTTTTAAAGATTGTTCATTAAAATTAAACTATTTAATTTTATTAACCCAAGAATTATTTATTCTCAATCTGACAAGCTTGCCCTGTCAGCCAGAAAATACCAAGGAGCGCACAAAAATGCAGTTTTTTTCTCATGTTAAGTACAACTGGAAATCGGGACTTGCCGTATCGCTGGTTTCCATTCCGCTTTCAGTATCATTATCAGTAGCCGCCAATGCCTCTCCCTTAATGGGAATAATCACAGCCGTTTGGGCTGGGATTATTGCAGCCATATTCGGAGGCAGTAATTACAATATCGTTGGCCCCACGGGAGCGCTTTCCGGCATGTTGGCTGCTTTTGCTATAAATTACGGCTATGCTTCCCTGCCGATGCTTGCAATAGTAAGCGGAATTATCATCATAGTTTTTTTTACCCTTCGTTTTGAGAAATATATAGTCCTTATTCCTTCAAGCGTTGTGCACGGATTTACCCTTGGTGTTGCTTTGATAATAGGGTTAAACCAACTGAATTTTGCGCTGGGACTGAAAGGTTTGCCGGTACACAAGCACCTTTTGCAGAATGTGATGGAGTCCTTTAAGCATATTGGTCAGTTTGATGCCGGGACAATTACGTTATTTTTGGTCGCCATAGCAGTAATTTTCTATTTCTCAAAATTAATACCCAAAGTCCCCGGCCCTATTATCGTAGCTCCTATCGGGATGTTTTTAGGTTATCTGTCTGAAAACGGATTTATTAGCGCTCATTTTCAAACCCTGCACACCAGGTTCGGAGAAATCGGCTCAAAAATTTACCAGATGCCGAATTTTTCTCCTCACTTTATCGACATTGACCTGCTTAAAACCGCTTTTGCCGTTGCAGTTATTGCCATACTGGAAACTCTTATCTCGGCCAAAATAGCGGACAACATGACCAATACAAAATCTAACCAAAGGAAAGAGATGATGGGATTGGGCCTGGCCAATATAGCATCGGGAATTTTTGGCGGTATACCGGCTACTGCAGCTCTTGCCCGGACAGCGCTAAATATTAAAAGTGGAGCAAATCACAAAACTTCGGCTGCAGTCACTTGTGTTCTTATTGGCGTTATTTCCCTAATATTTTTACCATATTTCAAATATCTTCCCTTGGCCGTAGTAGCTTCAATTTTAGTGTCCGTGGCTATTCAGATGGTCAGCGCCGAGCACTTCATGCACATCTATAAGCATGATAAAAAAGCCTTCGCCTTGTCATTTGTGGTTACAGGCGTGACCCTGGTGGAAGATCCAATATTTGGCATTATGATCGGGGCAATTATTGCGCTTTTAATTTTTGTTAATCATTTCTCCAGAGCTCAGACCGAAATAAATATACATAGGGGTAGAAAAATGGTTGCCAGAGTGCAGACTATCAAATTTAACGAGGTAGAAAAGCATTCCGGCGATGTTGTCGTGTACCGCTTTGCCGGTCAACTGAACTACATCAACTCGCAGTCACATCTTGAGAATTTAAGCAAGATCAATGGCGCTCATACTGTGATCATAAACTTTAGAAATCTCTTCCATATAGATTTAGACGGCCTGGATGCTTTGGGGGAAGTAATTAATACCTTTAAGGCTCAGGGTAAAAAAGTTATCCTTACCAGCGCCGGACCATTTATTATTCCTATTTTGACCAAAACCGGATGGTACGATGACTTAAAAGAGCAAAATCTGGTATTTAATAGCACGACGGAAGCGTTAGAGACGCTTGGTTTTGAAATCAACGAAGATGCTTCCGGGAATAAAACCTTAGAAACTTACAGGACTGCATGTGTCATGTAAGTTCGACGATATAAATTCTAACGGCTGTCTTTTATTTTAATAAATTTTTTAGCAATAAAGGAGGGTATATGAAATTGTACAATGCAAATTCGTACGAAGAAGCCGCTCAGATGGCAGTGAAAGACAATAAGAAATGGAACGAAGAGGAGCGTCGCCAGCTTGGATTGATCGCCGGCAAAGATATTAATAAACATTTAACTAACCGAGGTCTTCCGGAAATTAAAAGGCGTATAAATTTATACCGCAGCGAAGATTGCCGAAGTTTCGCCCTGGAAGGAGAGGTTTACCTTTTCCGCAATGCAGCTCACGGAATCAGCATCAAGAAGCTTTTACCGTCAACGTTGTCCCAATTCAGTGACGAACAACTTGTAAATGAACTGCGTAGACGTGAATGGAACTATATTGTTACTGAGATAAATTATGATATGGTGGAAAATCGTAAAATAAAAACCAGTTCATTAATTTAAGAATTATGCCCTGCTACCTCTCCGCATGCCGGAAAGAGACACAACGGCATATGATATTCGTTCTTTTATCCTGGCACGGGTTAGTGGACTAGCCGCCTATTTCTCTGGTTCTCAAAGTAATTAGTATACCCGGTTTTCTCTTTTATATAGTTTATAAAACCAAGGGGAAACGAAGGTAATATCTACTAACTGAGGGACACTGCGAAAGGACTATTCAAACTTTCCATAAAATAGTTTTTTTCCGGGAAAGTATGATATAATAGTCCGACAACTTTCGGTTTTAAATGTTTTAATGACTTCGTGTCTGGTGTTTTAGTTGCGAATAATCCAAGCCAGAAAGGTAGGCTATGAAAGATAATAATGTTCTCTACGAAACAGCGCTCAAACAATTTGATACCGTAGCAGAGATACTGGAGATAGAAGACGGAATAAGAGAGCGTATGCGATTCCCAAAACGCTCACTTATTGTTTCAGTACCCGTTAAAATGGACAATGGCAAAACAAAGGTATTTAAAGGCTATCGGGTAAAACATGATATTACGCTAGGCCCTTCCAAAGGCGGTATTCGTTACCATCCTAACGTAGACCTTGAAGAAGTTTCCGCGCTCGCCATGTTAATGACATGGAAATGTGCGCTTATGCACATGCCTTACGGAGGCGCCAAAGGAGGCGTTCAATGCGATCCTGAAGAAATGTCACTAAGCGAGTTGGAACGCATGACCCGGCGTTACACCACTGAAATCGTTCAAATCATAGGACCAGATAAAGATATTCCCGCCCCTGATCTTTACACCAATTCACAAACCATGGCATGGATGATGGATACTTACAGTATGCAGCAAGGCAATACTATTCCGGGCGTCGTTACCGGTAAACCATTGTTATTGGGTGGTTCGCTGGGGAGGGCTGAGGGTACGGGACGCGGCGCTTCATATATGGTTATGGAGGCAGCAAGGGTTTTATATAAAGAACTTAGCGGTCTACGCATTGCCATTCAGGGTTTGGGAAACGTTGGTTCTGTCGTTGCCCGTGACTTGTACGATCAGGGTTGTAATATTGTGGCCGTGAGCGACGTCAGCGGCGGGGCATACAATCCCAAAGGTATCCTCATTCCCTACCTTATGCATCATCTTAAAGAAAACAAGCATGTTACCGGCCTGAAAGAGGCGGATGTAATAACAAATGAGGAGCTTTTTGAATTGGATTGCGATCTCATTGTGCCTGCTGCAATAGAAGGTCAAATTACAGAAAAAAATGCTGACAAAGTCAAGGCCAAGATTATCGTGGAAGGCGCCAATGGTCCGACAACGCCAGAGGCCGACAAGATATTACAAGATAAAAAGGTGTTTCTCGTCCCAGATATCCTTGCCAATGCCGGGGGAGTGACTGTTTCGTACTTTGAATGGGTACAGGACATTCAGTATTATTTCTGGAGTGAAGAAGACATTCAAAAGAAACTCAAAGATGTTATGGTGGGTACGTTCAACAGGGTGCTTGCGCTTTCTAATAAGAAAGGCGTGGACATGCGTACTGCCGCATTGATGCTGGGCATAGGGCGAGTGGCCGAAGCGAAAAAGATGCGAGGGTTGTACCCTTAATTAAGATTTTCAATATTTACTCTATCTGTTTTTGTGGAAGCATCTCAGAATAAACAACACGAAGAAATTGCTGTCAAAAAAAGTCTTAACCTTTCCATCAAAGACGGTGTGGCATTTGCGGCAACAACGGGGTTTGGGGATAACTATTTAAACCCATTCGCCGTCGCCCTTGGCGCCAGTAATCTCCAAATTGGTTTGTTGGGTTCCTTTAACCAGCTAGTCCCTTCACTTGTGCAATTCAAGGCTGCCGACATTACGGAGCGGCTTGGAAGTAGAAAGAAGGTTATCGTACTCTCTGTTTTTTTCCAGGCCCTCATGTTACTTCCTGTTGCAATGATCCCATATTTGCCTCAATCCATAAGGGTCAATTCGCTTATATTATTTTCCACCTTGTATTTGTTGTTTGCATCTTTCGTTAATCCTCCCTGGGGTTCACTTATGGCAGACCTTGTGCACGAAGGAAAGAGGGGGGAGTTTTTCAGTAAACGCGGAAGGTATGTTGGTCTGACAACGGTAATCAGCGCATTTCTGGCTGGTTATATCCTGCATCTATTCAAAAAAGAATCTCTTACAGGCTTTACCATCATATTTCTTGTTGCCCTGCTCTCAAGATATGTCTCGTGTTATTTCCTGAACAGGATGTACGAACCGCCTCTTGAGGTAAAACGGGAACATTATTTTTCATTTTCACAATTTGTGCGAAGACTGAATGTTGGAAACTTTGGGAAATATGTAATGTTTCATAGTTCTTTCAGTTTTGCAGTATTCCTGGCCTCACCATTTTTCCCGGTATTTATGCTCCGAGACCTCGGTTTTTCCTATATTATGTATACGATCGCCACGACAACTGTCCCGCTTGCCAGTATACTGGCCGTAAGCTATTGGGGACGTCGTGCAGATTCAATTGGGAATCGGAAAATTATACAGATATGCAGTTTGGCAGTATCTATACTTCCTGCCTTATGGCTCGTTTCTAGAAATATATATTTTATACTGGCAATTCAAACATTTGCAGGTATATTTTGGGCGGGGTTTAATTTATGCTCTTCCAATTTTATTTATGATTCCGTAACTCCTGAAAAACGAACCCGCTGCATTTCTTATTTTAACACGATAAATGGCATTGCTATTTGTACGGGTAATCTGCTCGGAGGCTTTCTGGCAACCCACATACCGCGCTCTTTTGGTTATCAACTCCTCACGCTCTTTGCAATTTCATCCTGCTTGAGAATTTTTACATCTACCGTCTTATTCCAACGTGTGAAAGAAGTCAGGAAAATAGTTACCAATTCCGTATAGTGCTTTGTATATCACATTGCATTCAGTAATTTTATTGGATGCCTTTTTAGCTCCTTTAATAAATGAAAAATTTAAGACGACTTGCTATATGATGGCGTAGCCATATCTTATCCTTGCATTTTCTCAATTTTAGAGGTATCTTGATCTTTTAGCTTGAAACAATCATTAGAAGATATAGCCTTGACTGGTTAATAACATTATGAAAAAACATGCTCGCTATGACACTTCAACCCTAACCGAAGCATAGTTTGGATCTGGTTCTCGTGGTCGTGTTTTAAGAAACTTGTTGAGTATTAAGCGAAAGAAGGAAATGGAAGATGCCGAGTCTGTGGCTTTAAAGGATGCTACGGATAAACTTCTTGGCATGTACGGCAAGAACCACCGTTTTACAGAAGCAGACATAAAAGAAAAGAATATTTTGCGGCGATTAACAATGGTTTGAATAGAGACTATAAACCAATGGAAAGATTGTTTAAAAAGATAATAGAAAGGACTATTAAGGCTAAGTTCGGTGAGTCTTAAAAGTTTTTTTAAGGAGTTGCTCAGGTGTTATGCGAATACTTTCAACGGCAGAGGATGTTACCACATTAGTAATTAACGCGGCTTCATATTTTTTTGGGTCTTTTAAATAAGGATTGGTTTCTTTCAAAGATTTTTTTGACATGGCAGAATTATACGATAAATTAATACAGAAAACCATAAGAAAAACGAGGATTTCAGGGATTACTAAGATATAAAATTGCTTATTAAATCATTACTCATTTTTATACTAACCTACATAATCATCTCTGCCCAGAAGATGAAATGGCACAGGCTGGATAGGCCTTCAGGGGCATTGTTGGGCGCTGTATTGATGGTGATTACCGGCGTGTTAACGCTGGACGATGCATACCGGGCTATTGATTTTAATACCATTTTGCTGTTACTGGGCATGATGCTCGTTATCGCATATCTCAAGATAGCAAATTGTTTCAAATACCTTTCGTATTTGCTGATTACCCATGCCGGAAATTCCTTTCTCCTGCTGTGTTTTGTGTCCTTCTCCAGCGGGATACTGTCCGCACTCTTTGTGAATGATACGATCTGTTTGATGTTTACCCCGCTTCTGATACTTGCTTTAAACCAGACAAAGTTGAATCCAATCCCATTTCTTATAGCGCTGGCGACCTCTTCAAATATCGGGAGCGTAGTCACCCTGACGGGTAATCCACAAAACATGCTTGTCGGCGTTTTCTCGAAAATACCCTATCTTGATTTTACATTACATCTGATACCAATCGGTATCCTGAGTCTTATTGCAAACATATTCATCATTTGTCTTTTATTCAGGAAAGATATTAATTTAAAAAAATTGGATGCGATTGCATTGATAAAACCAGAACTTGACGCAAGACTTACCACAAAATCTCTTGTTGTGCTGTTCTTTATCTTTTTAGGATTTATCTTTACAGGCAACCTTCCATTGTCTGCAATAACAGGCGGACTTGCATTAATCATACTTTCCGGAATGAAACCGCAGCATGTGATGGAAAAGGTCGATTGGACGCTGTTATTGTTTTTCAGCGGGTTATTCATTGTGGTTGGCGGTATAAATAAGGCAGGTTTTTTAACCCTGACGCACAATGCCGTTGAACCCTATTTGGGAAAGACGGTATCCAGCCAGATTATTCATTTCAGCATCTTTTCCGTAATTGCTTCCAACCTTGTTTCGAATGTGCCTTTTGTTCTTTTGTCGGCAACGTGGATTGACAAATTTATCGATCCGAAGACCATGTGGTATGTGCTGGCTATGAGCAGCACATTTGCAGGTAATTTAACGATTATGGGTTCGGTGGCGAATATGATTGTCCTGGAACTTTCGAAGGAATACGTTCACGTAGGATTCTGGGATTTTTTTAAGGTGGGATTTACGACTACCCTGGTTTCTACGATTATCGGGATAATTATTCTGATCGTATAAATTAATCCCCCTTAACAAAGGGGGAAACAGGGGGTTGTGTTTTTTCTTTGAATGAGAATTATTTACAACCCCCTCGCCCCCTTTTCTAAGGGGGATTTTTTACTCTATGCCACCCTGAAATCCACTTAATTAAAATGAAACATCCTATACAATTAAATTACCGCCTTAAAATAAACGGTGAAGAAGTAAAGGCGGGCTTGGCGTCCTTCTTTGTCTTTTCCGTTTCTCCCTTTTGTAGTTTCTCTGCTTCCTGAACTTGATGAATGGAAACTACAATAGCCATCAGAAAACAAAAGGGCTCCATAATACGCACAATTATAAATGTATTTGCCCCAAGTGCATGGGCCATCATAGCAATTGTCCCGGCAAAAAAACCCATGGATACCCCTTTGTGAAACTTGTCTTCTGTGCCTTTGTAAGCCTTTCTCGACTCTCTTAAAACCGCATACAACAGGAAACCAAGCGCCGTTATGCCCAATATGCCTGTCTCAACCAGGGTTTTGAGATATTGCGCATCCAAAAAACGCCAGCCCGTTATTCCATATCCAAATACAGGGTGTTTGACATATGCCTCCATAGCTTTTTTCATACTGCTTATTCTTTCTGAGGTCGAGGTGTCTAAGGTAACACCGCCGATTTTTTCCTGGTATTTAGCAGCCCAGCCCTTTTGTTTTTGGAAGGTATATTCAAAACGTTCCTTAACGGCCTTTGGTATTAAGAACGGCCCTAATACGAGGGTCAGTACGAGCATTATGCCCAGAAACGCCCTTCTTTTACTTATGATTAAAAAGGTGAGGTAACACGGAACAACGGCAGTCCACGTGCCTCTGGATTGAGAAAATAATATGGGTATAATTGCAAGGAAAGCCATGAAACCAAGAGAAGCCTTATATTTAAACGAATCGTTTTTGTCTGTATTAATGAGGAGTCCCCCGACAATAGAGAGTATCAGAAGTAAATATCCTCCGAGTGTGTTGGGCTCGCCTCCTTTCCCCTCGAATGGAGCGGTTATTCTTTCTCCCTGTGGTATTTGAGCAATGGAGGTAAGACAAACGATTACAAATACAACGATCATGGCAATAACCATATTCCTGATTTGTTTCCGGTCGTTCAGATAATTTATTGCCATGAAATAAACAATAAAATACTCAAGATATTTCAAGAGAAAAAAGAATCCCTTAAACGGTTGCACCTTTCCAAACATCATTCCAAGAGCTGTGGATACGCCGCAGGCCAGCATATAGTAAAGGATGGGTTTGTTCATGGGTGTTTTCTTAAACAGCCCCAGCTCTTTATATATAGCAGTTCTTGCAAACCAACCAAACGCAATGATTATCAGTAAAAAATCATCCATCCGGACTGTCATCCCTCCACCCTCCGTCGTTCTGGTGCCGAATTCAGGAGAAAGTAACATGGAAAATATCAGGGTATAGAGGGCGTATTTTACGCTAATGAAACAGAGTATGAAGACTGAAATCCCAATCACTGCGGCCAATACAAGGTTTGCCGACGTTTTGATTATGAAATTTCCCAAAACAAGGGTAAGGATAAAGATGAAGACGAAGAGGATTATAACCCTGACGTCAACTTGTCCTTTGGTTGTTTTGAACGTAGAAATGATAGACATTATTTACTATGGATATATGAATTCCTGATTTAATGTACAATTCGACCATTCAACCAATAGTAACTATCTTCTTAACAATTCTTTGTATTTTTCCTTGTAGTAATCTTTCTTTTTCTCGAGATCGTCCCTCGACATGTGTTTCATATAGTCTTCCTGACCTTTATATTCATCAGGCGATTGTCCTTCCCCGCGATCACCTTCCCACCCCCCTAAATTTCTCATGGCCTGCCCTTTTAATTTTTCAATATCAATATTTTTGCCCAGTCCTTTAATGGCTTCAGGATTAAATTTCCCCTCTGCGAATTCTGCCGTGGTCCGCTGTATGACCTTCTCTATATTTTTCGAGACAATCTTTTCGATAAGGTTTGGAATGCCTCCCGTTATATAGGTAAGTAACAGGGCTACAACGAAACATATTCCCATGATAACCATTAATGTCATGGCCGTTTTTTTAAATCTTCTCCATCGGCGGCGACTGTGATGTCTTCTTCTGTCGGGGCCTCTTCGTTCTTTCCATCCGCGATCTTCAGAGGTTCTTCTTTCAAGGCCGTCCCAATTCTTATTTCCCAGGCCATGTCTTCTGTCACTTTCTGTTCGCCGTTCTTCCTGTCTGCGATCTTCTTCCTTTCTCTCTATTGGCTCCCAATTCTTATTCTCCTTGCCGCAATCATCCGGAGTATCCATTTAGTTAGCCCCTCCTTTTGTATGTGTACAAACGACGAACTACATTTGAAACGATTTGAAGCAAGTTTATTACACACCCCTTCCTCTATCAAAGGAGGAATTATGAAAATCCCATCCCGGTGAGGGACTAATGAGTGGGTCTTGAGAGTTTAATTCAAAGCTTACGTAAGCTTTTCTTCCGAGAGCAAAGAGTTACTTCTGTCTTCATATCCTGAGTATTTCGAACTGCCACAACAATCCAACAATCAAAGCAATTAAGGATACTGCCAATAGGACGATTTTTATCCACCAACGCCAATGTCTTGTTTTTTCGCCTGGAAATTCTTCAGCCTGCGGAGATTCCTTTTTCCTGAAAAATCCGCTAAATGATTTTGTTTTTTCAAGGTATTTTGTGAAGAACGATTTTACATTTTCAAATATCTTCTTATACCACGGCAACTTTTCCTTTTCGCCTTTACCCTTTTCTCCATAGGAATAATATCTGTAATATCCATAATGCTGGTAATCAGCGCTGACTTCGGGTTTAAGGCCATTCAACACTATTCCCAAGACATTAGCCTTAACGTGATCCATCTGCGTCTTTGCCCTCTTTAAGGCGCCCCGTGCAATCTTTCCTACACGATACACTATAACAACGCCATCGGTCTTTGAACCCAGAATCGCTGCGTCTGTTGCCGGTAAAATGGGTGTGGTGTCGAATATGACGACATCATAAGCGGCCTTTACCTGATTTATAAACTCTGTCATCCTCTGTGAATTTAGAATTTCCGAAGGGTTTGGGGGAATATTCCCGCTGGTAATAATATTGAGATTATCAAATCCGGGCGTAAGCATAATCTCTTCCATACTCAGCTTTCCCATCATGAGATCCGTTACTGTCCGGACGGTTTCCTTCCAATCGTAATTACCCAGGATAACGTCACTCAGGCCTGGCTCCCGTTCTATCCCGAAAAACCGGTTAACGACGGGTTTTCGCAAGTCTACATCAACCAACAGGGTCTTGCTTCCAATCTGGGCAAAGGTGATTGCCAGATTAGCTGCTGCTGTGGATTTACCTTCGCCGGCAGTGGAGCTGCTGAAAAGCAGGGTTTTTACCCCCTTTTCCAGACACAAAAATTTAACTCCCGTACGCAAAGTACGGAAACTTTCCGCCACTGTAGATTTGGGGGAGAAGTGTGTAATTAAACGAGTATACCGCTCTGGTAATGCGCCTCCTTCTCCCATGCCTTCTTTTGAAACCAGGGTTTCCTCAATCTCTTCTGTGCGTATAAAAGGAACTACTCCCAGTACCGGCACCCCTAAAAAACCCTCAACGTCTTCTATCGTGCCAATGGAGGTGTCCATTGTCTCGAAGATGAAGGCTATTACAAGGCCCAAAATCAGGCCTACTATCGTGCCAATTGCCGCCGTTCTCGTAGTGGTGGGGGGATTTATCGGGGAACGGGGTAAAAGAGCGGGACGCACAAGAGAAACTTCCTCTATCTTCTCTGCGTCGCTTATCAGGACTTCCTGGTGCTTTCCCTTAAGACTGGCGTAAAGGTTTTTATTGATGTTTAACTCGTGTTCTATCCGTTCAAGCTCAAATCCTATGCGGGGAAGCGCATTGAATTTTTCCTTCATTTTCACAATCTGGTCGGAAAGGAATTGTTCTCTTTCGATGAGCCTTTTTATTTGATCATTGAGGTGGTTAATCATATTAGAAATGACCTTGTCAATCTGAACATCTATCCTCTGGATTTCTGGGTGGTTTGCGTTATAATCCAGCATCAACAAATCCCTTTGCGCATACAAATCCACCAATTTGGTATTTAAGGTGGAAAAGATGGGACCGACCTTTTCTGCATAAAACCCTTCAACCGTCTCCTTTGGCAGCGCCTTCTGCTTCTTTAATTCATTTATTAAGGATTCAATCTCTGCCTTTTCTTGTTTTGCGTACGCATATTCTTTCTCGGATTCGTTCAGCAAACGAAGCGTTTCACCGGTCTCGCTCTCGATAGTTACCAGCCGGTTTTTTTCCCTGAACGACCGCAGGTTTTCCTGGGTAACCCTAAGCTTCTCTTCGACCACCACGAGCTGGTTTTCTATGTATTTTTTTGCCTCGATAATCCGTTTATTTCTTTCCAGCGTATGTTGTTCTTTATATACTTCCGCTGTGGTATTGGCGAGCTTCTGGGCAAATTTCGGGTCGCTGTCCACCGCCTCAATGTCGATGATGCTGGTGATACCTTCTATTGACGTGCTTATCTGATTTCGGATCCCCAGGACGCGGTTAATGTATCGCGCCTCTCTCCGGATTTCTTCGGGCGTCAGTTTTTCATCGATTAATCCCAGCTTCTTTGCCACAAATTCCATAATGGGGATGCTTTTGATAATTGCCGATTGTGTATCGAGATTGCTGGTTTCCCCATAGTTGAAGGCTTCGGCATACAACCCTGCTGCGGTGGTACTTTGTTCTACCTTGACGCTCGATACTGCCCGATAGAGCGGGATGGGTTTTTGAAGGCTGGCGAAGAAGAAACTAAAAAACCCCAGTGAAACGGCCGCAAAGATGACGATGAGTTTCCTTCTACGAAGGACTCGTAAGTAATCTCTTAAGTTAAGTTCGTACTGCGCCATCTTTATTACCTGCTCAAGAGGGTTTCCGATGTTACCCCTGTACCACGTTCAGTTGCTCCACCTGTTGGACGCGCACCCGTATCCAGGACACCAATTCCCCCGGTTGTATAGAGGTCTCTATAAATAGCCGGATAAGTGAATGCATTGAGGATAGGTATCATCTGGTTAAAGGAGTTGCTGAATTTACCCAGGAACGTTGTGGGCACATATATAACATCGCCATTTTGAAGTTTTACGTTCAGACTAAGGTCTGATTTGTCAATGAGTCTTTTAAGATCAATAGGAATTATCTCCGGGTTTCTTATGTCCCCGCGCACAATCCGCGCCTTGCTCTTTGCTGCGGTTAATTTCACTCCACCTGCCTTTGAGATTGCCTCTAGCATGGTAATATCTGTTTTTACCTCAATCAGACCGGGAGTACTTACTTCTCCTAAGACATAAACTCTATTGGTTACAAGTTTTTCCTCTCTGAAGGTGGGAAGTTCGGGGATAATTACACGATCCCCATTTTCGAGAATGATATCCATACCTTCTCCGCCCTGGGTCAGCATTTTATATAGATTGATATAATAAATTTTTCCTCCTCTGGTTAATTCCACCCGGCTTAAATCAGCCTTTGGCGTATGACCCCCGATGGATATTAATGTGTTGAGAAGTGTTGTTTTACCTTTTAAAGGATACACGCCGGGGCCCGACTGAGGCAATCCTTCAATCCTGGCAATTTCCCCTAAAAGAAAAGCCTTTTTGCTGTAATACTCTTTTACAACCACAGTAATTCTCGGCCTTTTAACAAAGGCCTCCAATAGTTTTGCCGTTTCCTCAGTAACTTCTCCTGTGGTTCGTCCAACTACCTGTATATTATCCAAAAAGGAAAAAGATATCTTACCGCTGGGCGGCACCCTGATATCTACAGATTCCTGTCCGCCCGCCCGCAACATGGATATTGTAAGGAGGTCGCCAACCCCGATAATATAATCAGGGAAACCGTTTGTATCTTTATATACCCTGTTTTGTTCAAAGCTTGGGACCTTTTCAGGGGGAGTTTCTTCTATCGGTTTCTCTTCGGCAGGCTTTGGTAACAATCCGAGTAAGGTGGTCGGAACACCTTTAGTATCGATTGTTTTCTTTGATGTGGAGGAACATCCGATGAAAACTATTATCCATAAAACGGCAATTACTACCTTTCGCATCTTATGTACCTCGCCTATTCAAAGTCGTAAATTTTATTAAAACATTTTGCGAAATTAACCGTATGTATTCTCGATTACCGATAAGTATACCACAAGTGAATTTGAAAAACCAAATATTTGTATCATCAGTTTTACCTGAAAAATACCGCACTGCCTGTTCCGATTCGTTCGGGTTAGGGAATCGCATTTTCGTTCCTGTCAACGGAACACATAAGACATCGGTTTTCCCCTAATGGTTGACCAACAAGAAACGTTTCATTAACGTAGTCGGCACATGAAATGCATCTTACATTCTTTTGCAAAACAGTTCCGTAATACCCTAAAGCTTCTATCTTCGCACAAACAGCCTCACGTCTCCTCTCAAACCCATAACAGGTTTCCAAAAATGTCTGGATATCGAAACGCCTTGAAACAGCCATTAAAATGGAAACAGGCGCATCTGATTCTTTCGCCTGTTTTGTGTCATCAATTTTTGCATAAAGAACCACGGCATTTTTTTTGTTTTTTTTATCTACCCTGAATATCGTACGATCGTGTTTTTTTAATAACGTATGCTTGACATAGTTGGCATGAAGATACTCTCCGGTCTTTTGTTCTATAAAGGATGCAGTAAAATCGTTGTTAAAATGCATCTTATAGAGGATATATTTTACATCCGGCATATCACCCTGGTTTATAGCAAATTCCCTGATTCTGAACCCCCGGCAGTATCCTTGTATATTTTCAAGCCTCTGAGATAGAACTTCATTGTTTAATAATTCTTTTACATGGTCCTTTGATAAAAAGGCAAGATGGTAGACATCTATACCATAAGTAAAATCAGTGGTAGTTTTATCACAAACGAAATCCCTCAAATGTCCATTTAATGATGCATAATACGGGACAATCTCAGGCATCGCCAGCATGAGGGCGCGCGCGATGGCAACTCCAATAAGTCGTTTTGGCGCTAAACGCATCGCAGGTTCGATTTCTACGACCACCCGCAGAGGGAGGGTGTTTCGTTTACTATCCGCAATTCGCCTGATTTCTTCCAAAAGAAATGGCTGAGAAATCTTGTGCTGTGTGATCTTTTTTATATGTGCGGCCGTCGGACATGCACCGCATCCAAGACATTGGGCATCTATATAGGGACGCCCCAGGCAGTAATCACGCTCTGTAAAACATATTGAACGTTCGTATTCTTCCCATAAAAACTTCTTTGAGATGCCCATATCGATATCATCCCAGGGAAATATGCGCTCTTTTTCCTTTTTTCTGAAATAATTCTCTTCAGACAATCCCAATTCGGATAAATAAGTACGCCAGTTCTTAACAACCTGCTTTGGAATAGTATTATAATAAAACCCGTCAGTAATAGATGAACGAATAAGGGCTGGAGTCAGGCGTCTATCGCCCATAGCGAATAATTGCATCAGCCATGTTTCTTCATGTGAAGCGCTTTCCCGGAATTCCATATTGTTGAGCTTGCAAAGACGTTCGATTTCCTTCTTTAACTTCTTATTATCCTCAATGGCTGTAATACAGGCATGATACTGCAAAGGAGTATGCGGCGGATAATAGAGCGGTGTCAGACTAAAAATAATGCGTACATTGCTATCAGACATACTTTTCAAATCTGCAAGGCGCTTTACAAATCTTCCAAACTCCTGAAGATCTTCCACTTCTTCCAGCCCCGTACCGATTAAAAAAATCTTGAGTTCCCTAATCCCCCTCTCAAATAAGAATTCAGAGGCCTTATAGATTTGTTCTTCTGTAAGATTCTTGTGCAGGTAACGCCGTAACCGCTCGCTGATGCCTTCCATTCCGCAGCTAACGGTGGTCTTTCCGATTATTTGCTGTATTTCTGCAAGGAACCGGTCTGTAGATAACAGGTCAAACCGCTGGCTTTTCAGGCTAACATTAGCCATTTCCTCATAAAAGGACAATATCATGGGATAGAGTTCCGCATGGGTATTAAAATTAAAACTCAGAAGGTTGATGGTGTCGAGTCCCTGGTGCGCTTTTGCCGTTCTCAGCGCATCCAGGAGTTTTGATAAGGAACGTTCCCGATAGGGTTTCCTCTCCCAGCTTTCAGCGCAAAAGGCACAGAAGCAGGGACAACCGTTACTGATTTGCAGATTTCCCGTACCGATAGTTTCCGTTTCATACCATAAGGGGCTTGATTCCATTGCTCGTACCTGATCCAGGTCGTATACAATCGCGCTTTTTACAGGATACGACACATACGGTTCTTTTGGTGCGATCTCCACTAATTTTTCTTCATTGGAGAAGAGACTTTCCCCCTCCCTCCTTTGCAAATTGGGGGAACGAGGAGGGGTATGTGCGGTTATTCCTTGTAACTCTGAAGGATTATACACAACCACTTTATACTGATGTTCATACTTGTCTGGTTCATAAAATCCATCTACTTTCCCATGACAGGCTTTTAAAATTTCCACCTTACTCAAACCCAATGACTTTCCTTTTTTTACAACCTCCAGAAATTGTTTTACCGAATATTCCCCTTCGCCAATAAGCACGGCATCTACAAGTCCATAGTTGTTTCCAAATCCCTGCTCTTTTATGGGTCCATGTAAAACGGATGTTACTGCCGCACTGGCCCCGCCAAGCACAATCAATGGAATATCCTGGCGCATCAGGCGTTCGTTTTTGAAGAGCGGAATGCCTGAAAAATGCAGGAGTTTTGGCAGGTTCAGCAACTCAAGCACAACGGAGTTGCTTATACCCAGAACGTCAAATGTACACGGAGGTTCTTTCGTGGTTGTGCCTACCCAGAGGGGAATGTTCGAGGCCGTCATTACCTCCACATCCCTGGGTGGAGGCAGGAAGGCAAAATCCGTAAAAACACCTTCAACCTCCTGGGCAATCTGGGCTACCAGCGAGTGAGAGATGGAGGCTGATACGTCACGATACGTTGATAAACGGCAGATCAGGAATCGCAACTTTGCCTGGTCGAACAGGGCTGGATCCATGGTATTAGGCTCTCCGCCTTTCAACCATAATCCAGCCAATGAGAGCAGATAGAAATTCTTTTCGTACCACTGCTTGATTTCACGTGAAGATTTCAGGCAACTACAGGGTTTGATGTCAAACATATCAGTTAAAATCATAGAAAATTTATGGCAAGATGCATATAGATTTGCTGCCGTTACTTTAAATTCTTTTCTTTTCCCACTTCTCCTTTCTTAAAATCAGAAATGTCTACTCCGGAACTGAGTACGCCGATGGTGGTATTCTTTTCATCTTTCAAAAAAGCGCTATGCCAGGCAATCGTTCTCTCCTCACCATTTTTGGCCAAAATTGGACTCTCAAAGTATTCCGATGGTTCAATCTCGCCGTGAATTACCTTACTAAAGAGTATTTTTATCTCGTCCCTGATTCTTTTAGGCACAAAGTTATCAATCCAATTTCTACCAATAACTTCTCTCTCTGAACGGCCTAATATTCCACATCCTTTTTTATTAATAAGCGTGGTTTTTCCATCGGTATCGAGCACCAGAAACATAACTGCGGCAATATCAAGGTACTTTTGCAGGTTGTCCCTTTCTCTTTGTATCAACCCCTCCATCCGCTTACGCTCGGTAATATTCGTCGAAATGCCACATACAGCATAAACTTTTTCAGTGGAATCGAAGAGCGGAAACTTGATTGAAATATATGAATGCACTCCACCATCATTGTGTGTTGCGGCCTCGTCGAATTGCATGGGAACTTTTGTCTCAAATACCTTTCGGTCATTTTCCAGATGTGAGTCTGCAATCTCTTTGGGAAAGCAGTCGTAAGGGGTTTTCCCTTTTATCTCATCTCTTTTGATATGAAACAACTTTTCAAATTGTTTGTTGATAAAGGTATATCTACCCTGAAGATCTTTAATGTAGATAATTGCCGGAGCGTTATCGAGAATAGACTTCAACCTCTCTTCGCTTTCCCGCAATAATTTTTCTGCCTTTCTGATATTTGTGACGTCTTGAATCGTTCCATTCATCTGAATTGCCTTGGCGGCATTATCGAAAACAACTTCTGCTTGTTCATGGACTATACGTTCGGAACCATCCGGCAGGACTATACGGTAGTCAACGCTGTAAGGCGCCTTTCCATATAATGCTTTAATTACGGAGCCCTTAACCAACCCTCTGTCGTCCGGATGAATTGTATTCAGAAATGCCTCATGCGTGGGTCCAAATTTCTGCGGTGTTAAATCAAATATTCGATAAATCTCATCCGACCAGCGCATCTCATTTGTTATAATATCCCATTCCCAACTTCCCATATGGGCAATTCGCTGGGCATTAGCAAGGCCGGCTTCGCTTTTCCTCAGCGTTTCTTCGGCCCGTATGCGTTTGATAATCGAGACTATTTGCAATAGCACCTTTGAAATGAGTGCAATGAGCTGTTCGTTCTTCTTTTCTATCTTTACATGGTAGAATACGATAATGCTCACTACCTTATCATCAACAATGATAGGAAAGGCAACGCCTGTCTTTAGCCCAAGTTCTCTAACAATTGGGTTGTGCAAATAATTCAGATCCGAGGTAATATCGTGCGCCCACATGGGATGTTTTATAGTCCAAACCAGACCGGGAAGTCCTACGCCTTTTGAGAAGGTGAATTCTTCGGACACGGGGAATTTTTCAAAACCATCCATGCTGCAATAGCAAGCACGATCTCTCACCAAAAGCGTGTCATCGTGATTAGGTTTCCACGTCTCTCCATACACCCAGCCTGTATGGTCGCATATCTTCTGCATTACAGTGACCAATGCATCATGTAAATCCCTGGCTTCACTGACCGCCAGTGTTACTGCCTGAAATAGATGTATTTCCTCTGTAACCCGTTTATACTCAGTAATATCAGAGACAACACCCTGAAAGAAAAGAGGTTTGCCGGCATCATCTTTCACCAATACTGCATTATTGTAACACCATAATATCCGCCCATCATAAGTCAGACAGCGGTATTCCGAGCGAAACGGCAGGCCTTTTTCGCAGCTTGATTTATATTCAGCCAGCACTCGCGCGCGATCGTCGGGATGAAGCTGTTTAGACCATAACTGAGGATCCGCCAGCCATTCTTCGGGAGAAAAACCAAGAATCTGCTCAATTTGCGGACTGACATAACGCACGCTGCCCGCTTCGTCAATATCTGCAATGTAAGTGATGGCGGGGATTTGTTCGGCGAGTGTTCTATATTTTTCTTCGACAAGACGGAGTTGTTTGTTAACGTCTTCCATTTCTTTCATACGTAGAGTGTTCCCCGATAAACAAGGCTATGTCCGGCAAACGACCGCGGTTTTATTTTATCTATACAGTCATTAAGATGGTCTAATTTATTTCTACGTCTTGATGAGCGTCTTTTCTATTGCAAGTGATTTTTCCTTTGTTTGTAGTTTACGGGTTATTGTTTGCCATAAAAAACCTGCGGTAATTGCACCGGTTGTGTCTGCAAACCAGTCAAATATGTCAACTGAACGGTTAGGTGTAAAGGATTGATGAAACTCGTCTGATATACCGTAAAGGGAAGCAACGCCGACTGCGAGAATAATTTTATAAATCCATCTGATTCCAATCCTGGCGGAGGAAAGCAACCAGCATGTCATGAGACATAATAAGCCAAACTCCACAAAATGGACGATTTTATCGGTATGATACGGGAGTGATACAGAGGAAGTATCCCGGGAAGATTCCCAGTATATGATGCCGGCATAAACTACAGTCAGAATACATTTAAAAATCCAGTGTATTTTAATCTTGGTGTTCATTCGTTTTGGTTTCTGTAAAGACACGAACCCAGTATTGTGTCTCATCGGAAGGTGTTCCCTGGTATTTGTAACTTGGTTCATCAACCGTATCGGATGTTTCTTTTTTTTCCTTTTTCACCAGGGGGATATCTGTTTTTGTAATGCACGGTTTCTGTTCTTCAACAGGGAGGTTTTTGAAAATATCTTTCCAGTATTTTGCATCGGTTTCAGATGGGCCATTTCGTTTTCCTTCAGGCTCGTCAGATTTGATTTTTTTATCCTTGTCCAAAACCTCCATAATTTCTTTATACATTGCTTTTGGTTCGACAATCGGACAGCCGCATTTTTTGACGTGTCTTTTTATGTCGTTGTCATAGGTTATGACGCATACATCTTTTGGGTTTTGACAGAGGGTTGTGATATTTTTTATCTCGGTATCTGCGCTTATACCCGATTTCGAATAAATCACGGTAATACCCGCATAGGTTTGTTTTTTTGGCAGAGATGCTTCCGTATAATTACCATCAAACACTAAAATCACATTGCAGTGTTTTTTCTCCTTATATTTTGAAAGCAGGGAAATCACGTGGTCACGCACGGGTTCAATGTGATTTGCTTTCACGTGCCTTTCCAGTTCCGGGACAGTGAATATGAAATTGTAGCCGTCTATAATAATTAACATAAAATTTGGCAATTATCAAAAACTACCCTTCCGCCGACAAGGGTAGTTACAACTTGCCCGATCAACTTCCAGCCGTTGAAAGGGCAGTTTCTTGCCTTGGACTCAAACTCTTCGACGTCAACCGTCCATTCTTTATCCATATCAACAATCGTAATATCAGCGGGCATGCCCACGGCCAAACTCCCGCCGTTGACCTTAAATATCCGGGCAGGGTTGGTGGACATTTTCCGGACAACTTCTTTTAACGGTAGAATACCGGGATGGACAAGTTTTGTAAGGATAACACCGAGTGCATTCTCAAGTCCTACAAAACCTGAGGCTCCTTTTTTCAAATCGTCATGGGTATGTGGCGCATGGTCTGTGGCAATGACGTCAATTACGCCGTTTGACAGGCCTTTCTGGAGCGCTTCTCTATCTTCGATGGTGCGCAGTGGGGGGTTGGTCTTAGGTACAGTCCCACTCGCATTCCTGAAATTTTCATCCAATAATAAATGATGCGGCGTGGCTTCACAGGTGATCCGGGCAAGGTTTCTTTCTTTGGCTTTTTGAATAACTTCAAGGGAACTTTTCTGGCTGACATGTGAAACGTGCAACCATCCCCTGGCTTGCTCGGCGCATTTTATCTCGCGGATAATAAAGTCCGTTTCATGGGAAAATGGCTTGCCGGGAAAATGGGACACATTGCTGTTCACTTTTGCCTTGTCGAGAGAAACTTGAGAATCCTCGCAGTGGGGGCTTATGACAAGGTTGTGCCGTGCGGCCAACTCGCATGCCTTTTTCATTAATGTTTCATAAAATACCGGATTACCGTCGTCAGATAATGCCCGCACCCGTTTGTCTGTTGCCAACTTGTCAATATCAGTAAGCTCCTCTCCCAACAATCCCTTTGTAATGCACGCCTTCGTAAAAATGTTGACCACGCTTTTCTGGCAAACCCTTTCCATGAAGGATTCCACCATTTCAAGCGAATCAATGGGGGGCATGGTGTTCGGCTCACAAATCAGGGTTGTAAAACCGCCCTTTGCTGCAGCCCGTGAGCCTGTCTCTATGGTTTCTTTATACTCCAGGCCGGGTTCGCTGAGATGCACATGACAGTCAATTAAGCCTGGAATTACATATTTCTGGGCTGCATCGATGACCTGCGTGTTATTATTTGCCTTAATATCATTTGATACTGCTTTGATCTTGCCATCCTTGATAAGGATATCTGCACGGCCATCAAGCCCGGTTGCAGGATCCACAACATGCCCACCCTTTATTAACACCTCGTTACTTATCATTTTTGTTACTCCATAAATAACCTTAATTTCCCTCAATCCCCTTACGAAGGAGGGCAAAGACAGAATTTTACTAAATATCTTTTAACGGACACGGATCGCAGACCTTCCTGGGTTTACAAAACATCTTTCCGATGTTTACCAATAACGCATGATACTCGTTAAATAATTGTACGTCTTTCGGAAGGTTTTCTTCAAAGAAAGATTTCATCTCGTCATAGGTGCTTTCTTCCGGAATAAGTTCATGCCTTGAAAAAATCCTGTGGGTATAGGCATCCACAACAAATGTGGGCATATTCCCCGCATAGAGCAAAATCGAATCTGCCGTTTCAGGCCCGATACCCTTTACAGAAAGCAATTCGCTCCGGAGTATTTCCAAATCCCTGGCAAACATCTTAGACAAACTACCTTCATATCTTGAAAATAGCCAATTTATAAATGCCTTGACACGTTTTGCCTTGACATTGAAAAAACCGGAAGGCCGGATGAGTTCTGCCAGTTCCGTTACACTCAATCTATATATTCCTTCCGGAGAAAGCTTGCCAGCCATTTTAAGGTTTTTGATGGCCTTTTCAACGTTAGACCAATTTGTATTCTGCGTTAGTATAGCGCCGATGACTACCTCGAAAGGGGTCTCTCCGGGCCACCATTGCCGGGGGCCTAATGCGTCAAACATCTTCTGGTATATTTTTAAAAGTTTTTTGGTTTTATTCATCTCCTATACCAAGTTTCGCCAGAATACCCATCCTTAAAAGTGGCAGCATAATTTCATGGTGGCCTGTAATAGCATATCCATACGGAGACGGCCTTTTTAGGACATTCGTTTGCGGCCTGTAGTGCTGAATCATGTCCATATTTACCGTCACGAAATTTTCAACCTTATGACCGATATTTCTTGCAATGCAAAGCGCCTTGAGAAATACCTCCGGCATGATGACGGCAGAACCTACATTTAACCACGCACCTCCTTCCAGTTCAGAGACCACGGAGGCGAGAATTTTAAAATCAATATGGCTGGATTCCCCCAAATCCCTTCCGGAAACATTCGGATGCATGTGAATCGTATCCGTTCCCAATGCAACGTGAACCGTGGTTGGAATGTTCAGCCTTGCGCCCCACACCAGCAGACTCAAATCTTCAAAGGTATTTTTATCCCTGATTATTTTTTCTCCCAACGCCCGCCCAAGACCTATGCCCTCTTTTGTCCCTTTAGCCGCTGCAATTTGAAAGACTTCCGCAGTTTCCCTTACCATGCCGAAACTGCCGTCTTTCAGGCTTGCTGCCACATCCTCAGAGGTTGCGCCAATGAGCGATACTTCATAATCATGGATTGCCCCCGCGCCATTCATGGCAATTGCCGTTATTATGCGGCGTTTCATGAGGTCTATAATTAAAGGCGACAGGCCGCACTTTATTACATGCGCGCCAATGGCCATTACTACGGGACGTTTGTTCCGGTGTGCCTGCGTTATCGCTTCAATCACCTTCCGTAAATTTGATGCGGCCAATATCTCCGGCAAGGATTCGAAAAAGGCAGGTATTCCATCGGCAGGCAGGACGGGTTTGGCAAACAGGTGAATATTAGAAAGATTCTTTCGCTTCTTTATTGAATAAGTTTTAATCCTCCGCAGGTCTAAGGGTTTAAAAGAATCGGTTTCGCGCTTACGTTGTTTCGCCATCCAAGTTCCTTCCTTGAAACTAATCGCTAATTATGGACTCCCCAAAACGGCTAAGGGGCTAGTATTGCCTCTACGGGACATACAGTCACACAGTTACCGCAATCGGTACAGAGGTCTGCGTTGATTACCCTAAAATCTCCCGATTCGGATATGGCGTTTACCGGGCATTCACTCTCGCATGCCCCGCAATTGATACATTCATCAGTAATTTTATGAGCCATTTTTTCTCTCCTTTCAATTCAGAATGGCATTTATCTTGTTTTCAAAAATTTCACCACCACTTACAATACAAATTTCTATCTTTAATGTCCACAAAGGAAACTCCCATATATGAAGATTGTTCCCTATTTTTACCCTGTCTTTTTGGGTAATGACAATCGCATCTGGTTTAATGCTTTTCGCCTCTGCATTCAATTCCTGTAATTCAGAAAGAGTGTATACATGGTGGTCGGGAAATATACGAAAACCGGCCAATTCAGCCCCTAAATTTTCCACGCTTTTTCTGAACGATACAGGATTGCCGACAGCACAAAATGCAAAGACCCTTTTATCACGCAAAATATTAATATCTATCCGCGCTGCATCCTTTACCAATTCTAAACAAACCGGCTTATGAACTGTTTCTACAACAGGGACATTACCAGTAATCTCACGCAAGCGGTTGTTGATAACCGCTATTTTATCATGACTGCATTGGTCTGCGTGGGAAAGAAGAATCATGTCGGCCCTCTTGATCCCTTCCAATGGTTCCCGCAACAGCCCGCACGGGATTACCTGTTCATGTCCAAACGGATCCAGCGCATCAATGATCACAATATTCAAATCTCTTGTCAGGCGAAGGTGCTGAAACCCATCATCCAGCACAAGACATTCAGCCTGAAAACGTTTGATAGCCTCTAATCCGCCTTTAATCCGGTCTTTGTCCAAAATGTTTGGAATATCAGGAATATTTTCCTTAAACAAGAGATATTCGTCATTGCAGACGCTTTTATCAGTAAAACTATCTTCTTGCCTTATGCCGGCTGCATAACCCCTGCTGAGGATAGCAACCCTTTTACCTTTGGCCTGTAAATACCGCGCAATGTACTCTACGACCGGCGTCTTGCCTGTACCTCCCACAGTAATGTTTCCAACACTGATTACGGGAACGGGGAGACGAACGCATTTCAGAATACCTTTCTTATAAAAAAAAATACGAGTTTTAACTACAAACCCGTATATTTTCGAAAAAGGATATAGTATTTTCTGAATCACGCTGGAGCATACACCTGAATGCTCCTCTTCCACGACTTTTAAATAATATTCTCTAAAACTAGGGATGGGCAATTACTGCAAAAAAATTTTCAGATTCTTAAATTATTCCGTTTGAGTCCCCATTAACAAAGGGGGATTCAGGGGGTTGTGTTTTTCCCAGGCTATTTTACAACCCCCAAGCCCCCTTTTCTAAGGGGGATTCTCTAGCCATACATAATATAACCCGTATAAATAAAATTAAAT
>JACPHJ010000094.1 GCA_016188675.1 Planctomycetota bacterium | reverse complement strand
CGCTTTACAATATCATGATTGCCCCAACTGCTTTTTATATCATATTCCTGGCATGGGTAGGTTCTCCTGATTACGGCGCTATTATTGCCAGTTACATTGGGCTGATTCTGATGGGCGGGCTATTTGTGGCTATCGGGTTACTGGTGTCCGCTGTTACTAAAAATCAAATTGTTGCAGCCGTCATTGGTATCGTTGCGCTGCTCATACTCCTGGTGATTGGTTTGGCCAGTACGGGGAATGAAGGGTGGTTTTATAGCTGCCTGAACTATCTTGGTACCTATGACCACTGGGATACATTTACGAAAGGACTGGTAGATACAAGAGACGTTATTTACTACGGTAGTTTTACCGCTTTACTCATATTTATAGCAGTACGTATTGTTGAGAGCAGGAGATGGAGATGAATACTTTGAATGAGAAAAAGAACGATTGGCTAGACCAGTTTGGCGGATATATTATACTTGCGGGAATTATTGCCGTTGTCGCAGGGTTTGGCGTATCCAGAATTTTTAATGCGTGGGGATTGTCTTCGCTTGTACCGATAGGTGTTGGCGGCTGCGTTGTTATTGGATTTAGCGTTACCAGGGCTATTCAAAACAAATGGTTTTCTACAGAAGCTTCCAAGAGAAAAGCCCTGGTTGGTACAAACGTTGCCGTAATGTCCATATTTGCTGCCGGCATATTTGCACTGATAGGGTTTTTGAACAATCGGCATTATGAGCGTTTTGACCTTACCGTCACGGGAAAATACTCCCTTTCGCAAAAAACCAAAAATATATTAAAGAATCTTGACAAACCCGTTGTTATCACCACTTTGTTTAATCCAGGCGAGATGTTTTACGAACAAATTATGGATATCCTGAAGGAATACGCCTATCACACGGATAAAATCAAGGTGGAAAGTATTGACCCGATGAGAAACCGTTCGAAGGTTGAGGAACTGGCTAAACGCCTTGCGATTGATGCCCTTCAGTTAAACACCGTAGTGTTCGAATGCGGCGAACACAGCAAACATGTCCAGCAGAATGAAGTTATAGAAAAGCAGTATCCGTTCAAGTTTAAAGGCGAAGAGGCATTCACAGAAGCCATTCTTAACGTTACCCAGGAAAAACAAACGGCTATTTACTTCGCTACGGGACATGGCGAACGGCAGTTTGAAGACTACGACCGCGGAGGCATCTCTGGAATTGCCAATGCCCTTAAACGGGATAACTGCCGCATAGCGCCGCTTGATATTCTGAACACCAAAAAAATTCCGGATGATTGTGATGTTTTGGTTGTCGCGGGACCGACCAAGGCTTACCTCACGGAAGAATTAAACATTATTCGTAATTATCTTGAAAACAAGGGTAAACTATTGCTGATGCTTGAACCTGCCGTTGCTCCAAATAATCCAACGGGGTTTAAGACGCTCCTGGCAGAATACGGTGTCGTGGTACGTGACGATGTCGTTGTCTATAACAAAGTGAATATGCCTCTTTTTGGTATTCAAACCGTAGCGGAAATCTACGTGGGTAAGGACGAATATGCAGAGTTTAAGATTACAGAAGGTTTAAAGAGCTTTAATACAATCATTTTAGGTGCGTGCTCCGTAAGTTCGGCGCCTCCGAATGACCAAATGCCTTATCAGGCCGCTGTGTTGATAAATGCGCCAGAAGGGTCGTGGGGAGAAACCGACGTTGCAAATATAAGACAAAAAAAACCCGAACTTAATGTAGACGTCGATTTACAAGGCCCCGTCTCTCTTGCCGTGGCTTCCCAGGTGAAAGAATTGCCCAAGTCTGTCACCCAGTCGCATCCTGCTATGGCGAATGATCCAAATGCGAAACCACAGGGTGCACGATTGGTTGTGTTTGGAGATGTGGATTTTGCGTCCAATGAATATGTCGAAAATCCGGGAAATGCCGATTTGTTCCGGAATTCCGTTAATTGGTTGGCAAAAAAAGAAACTCAGTTGGGCATTTCTGCCAAGCCGCCTGATTTCCGCAAGGCAACGATTAACCCGGTACAGATGAAGGTTATCTTCTGGGTTTCTATTGCCGGCATCCCTGTGATACCAATAGTCGTTGGCAGCCTGGTATGGTGGAAGAGGCGTCGTTAATTTGGATACATTGCGCGGTGAAGGTTTACTGCCATTTCAATTTCATGATTTCTACGTCGGAGGAAAGAATTAATCTATGAAACTCAAAACTACCATAATCCTTTTAATTGTAGCAGCTATTGGTATTTCGTACGTTTTCCTTTACGAGAGAAAGCAACTGCCGCAGGAAGAATGGGAAAGACTGCAAAAAAAGGTAATACCTGATTTCAAGTCATCTATGATTAAAAAGATCGAATTGAATAACGAAAGCGGAAAGATCGTTTTGGAAAAAACAGGCGATGACTACTGGTATATAGTTGAACCACAAAGACTCCGCGCAGATAATTCAGAGATAAACAGCATACTCTCGGAATTTGAATATATGAACAAGGTTGGTTCCTTTAAGAAAGAAGGAGACAAACCATTTGACCTTAAAGATTACGGGCTGGATGTTCCCAAGACATCTCTTACCATGTACACAAGTATTCCAGCCAAAACCGACAAAATACAGGTCACCGGTCCTAGAGACAAATACACGGTATTTGTGGGTCAAAAACTTGCAGCAGGCGACAACGTATACATCAAGCTTGATACGAGCGATGAGGTTGTCGTTGTGCCCGGAACTCTCCATACTAAAGTTAACAAAGATGTCCTGGATTTGAGAAGCAAATGGGTATTTACTTTTGACAAGGAAGCCGTAGACAGTTTGCAGATAAAGACAAACGAATATAATGTGGTTTGTAACAGAAAAGGCAGCTTCTGGAGACTTGTTGAGCCCGTTAATGACCTTGCAGACCTTGAAAAAATCAAAGAAATTATTGGTAAACTCAAAAATTTACAGATTGACCGCGCTGATTTCCTTCCAGACTCAGCCGATTTGGCTAAATTTGGTCTTAACAACCCGCGTTATACCGTCACAATTAATGAAAAGGGGGCTACCCAATCTGTCCTGTTCGGTCATTCGTTAGATAATAAAGTTTATGTTAAGCGAACGGATGAACCTACTATTTTCTTCCTTAAAGATCCAATCCTCATAGACCTTAGTAAAAAACCGAACGATTTGAGAGACAAGAAGGTAGTCAGATTCGAAGCTATCGGGACATACGGTATAAACAAACTGGAAATCAAGACTCCGACCGATCTGGTTGCTATCGAGAAATCCTTAGACCTGGATTGGAAGATTACAAAACCGGTTAATATTTACGCAGACCAGGATACCGTTAAGAATTTTATTGAGAAAATCAAAACGCTTGAAATTGAAGATTTCGTCTCAGATAAACCAGCCGACCTGTCCACCTATGGCCTGAAAGAGCCTGTTTTCGAAATTTCTGTTACAAAAGAGGAAGACAAGGAATTGGCCAAATTTTATGTCGGTAACAAATTGCCGGACGGTACCAAATGTTACGTAAAGCGCGTAGGCGAGGAGCCTGTTTATACTGTCCCTACGACCGAATTTTACGATAAGATAGAAAACGTACTTCTGACTTTCCGTGACAGATTGGCGTGTGATTTTAATAAAGACCTGGCAAAAAAACTGGTTATCGAAAAACCGGACCGCACATTCATCTGTGATATAACAAATAAAAAAGATGAGGAAGGGCAAATTCAGTGGGAACTTTCAAAGCCTGTCCAAACGATAGCCGATGCGAATGCAATTAACCAGATTATATGGGACTTGTCTTTTTTAAAGGCAGAAAACTATGTTACAAAGTCGCCAAAGGATCTTAAAACCTTTGGATTGGACGAACCCAGGATAAAGGTTTCTGTGACATACGAAAAAGTCGCAGAACAAGCATCTGGAAAATCTGATAAACAGAAGGAAGAAAAGGCAGAGCTTCTCCTGAAGGAAAAAGCGCCTTTGGATAAAACAGTTGAAACGAGGACATTGCTTATTGGCAAAAATGTAAAGGAAGGGGACAAGGTAAATTCTTATTGTATGATGAGCGACAGTGACCTTGTATTCGAACTTTCCTGGCCCAAGATTAGAAATTTCGATGCGGAACTGTCGCCCACCAAAATATTACGTTTTGACCGCTCGGATGTAAGAAAACTCGTTCTTGCCTATGCTGACAGAAGTATACAGTTGGAGAAGGTAAACAATGTCTGGAAGATAAAAAATTATGAGAAGGAACCACAAGGCAGAGAAGTAGATTACTTTGTGCGTAATCTCGATGAGTTAAAAGGCAGTTACATCGAACAATATAAAGCAACGAACCTGACACAATTCTCTTTGGACAAGCCTCAATTCATAGTCACTGCCAGCGTGGAAAACGGTGATGCAGTGCTTTACGTAGGTAAGAAAAAAGATGCGCACAGTTATTACGTAAAGAACAAGGATTCGGATTATATCTACGTAGTTGATAACGAATCGATTTCCAAGCTCATGAAAAAAGAAGAGGACTTTACTACTGTTACTGAAATTGCCGCACCCGAAACGCCCCTTGGTGCATTACAGAGTACAGTTGAAGAAAACCCGCTGGGTGCGGGTCCGCATGGAAAACCGCCCGGCAGTTCGCCCCATGGCGGGTTTCATTAGAAACATAAAAAAACGTGTATGAAAGGGGAAGAGGAGGAATAAAAATTTTTCCTTCATTTCCCCTTTTTCTCCCTTTCTCCTTTTTGTTTTTACCAACTCGTTTGGGTTAGGTATCTGCATATGAAAAAAACAAGTATCTTTTTGCTGTCCTTTGCCGCTTTTGCCTGCATTTTTTCCCCATCCTTTATTAAAACGCCTGTCCTCGAAGCTGGTTCTAACCGCAGGACGCCCATTGTCGTAGCCGTTGAAAAAGCAGGGCCTGCCGTAGCCAATATTAGTACGGAGAGGCTCATTTCCCAGCGGCACGTAGACCCATTCTTTGGCTCAAGAAGCGAGCTGTTCGATCAATTCTTCAATGATTTTTTTGGCCAGAGTCAAAAGCAAATGGTCGAAAGGCCTTTAGGTTCCGGCGTCATTATTGATGAAGACGGTTACATTGTCACGAACGAACACGTCGTGAGCCGCGCCTCCAAAATCAATGTCAGACTGTCAGATGGCAGGAATTTTGAGGCGACCATGATCAGCTCTGACCCTATCAGTGACCTTGCCGTATTGAAAATTACCTCGCCGACGCCCCTTCCTTACGTTAAGATGGGCACATCCAAGGATCTCATGATTGGTGAAACCGTTATAGCGCTGGGAAATCCCTTTGGCCTGGAAAATTCTATTACGACGGGCGTATTAAGCGCAAAGAACCGCACTATGACATTTAACAGTCAATATGGGGATATCAAATATGATGGTCTTATTCAAACAGATGCGTTGATAAATCCTGGGAATAGCGGCGGCCCGCTTGTTAATATAGACGGAGAACTTATTGGTATCAACGCAGCAATCGTAAATCAGGCGCAAGGGATAGGCTTTGCCATCCCTGTCGATAAGGTAAGGCAAACCCTTGTAAAACTCTTCAATTTTAGAGAACTCAACAAGATATGGTTTGGCGCACAGGTTGAAGAACGAGATGACGTTTCAAAGGGGATTATGGTTTCATCTATTGAATCCGGTAGTCCAGCCGATAAAGCACAGATTAAAACCGGAGATTATATTCCTGGATTTCGAAAAATGCATACTCAAAAAAAACGCAGGGGATAAACTGTATATAACCATTAATCGTGGCGGACGTGAACTTAAGGTAGAGGTTAAACTTGAAAAAGCGCCGCTCGCTTCCGTAGAAAAACTTGCCCTTGAAAAGCTCGGACTGTTTGTGCAGGATTTAACCCCACAGCTTGCAAAACAGTTAAATTTGTGGTGGGTAAAGAGTGGCGTATTGGTTGCGGGGGTGCAAAAAAACAGTCCCGCCGCCGAGGTTGGCATTAAAGAGGGACATGTACTTGTGTATGTCGGCCAATATCGGATTAATGATATTGAAGAACTGGGAGGCTTGCTTAAAATCATGCAAAAGGGAGATATTTGGGAGATAGGTATTGTTTGGTCGGACAAATATGGAGAGCATCAGGGTTACGCCAGAATAAAAATCCGGTGAGTTCGGCACAGAAAGTATAAGAAGGGATAAAGTAACTTTCGGTCATTTCGCTTGACTGTAAAATTGAAAAAGATAAAATCCATCCGTAAATTCATCATAGTAGCGTTACAGAATTAATTCTTGAAAGAGAAGGTACATCCGATAATAATTTCTAAATAAAAATTATAATAAGGAGCAAAATCCGTGCGCTACGAACCAAAACCAATTGACACATCAAAAGTAAAACTGAGCGGCGAAATCCTTGAACTTACCGAGTCGCTTGCGAAAAATGCGCATGACGTCTGGGCACAACAGCGCATATCCGATGGCTGGAAATGGGGAAGTAAACGTGACGATACCAGAAAGGAACACCCTAATCTGGTTCCGTACGAAAAGCTTAGCGAGACAGAAAAGGATTATGACCGCAAGATGGTGCTCCTGACGCTCAAGGCAATCCTCGCTTTGGGGTATTGCATCGAAAAACCTTAATAGGATGATAGGTCAACCGCCCTTGCGAGGCGCTCCTTCTGTCATTATAAAACTGGTTTTGTAAAAGAATTCGAGTTTTATTAAATCACGCAGGCAACCTTATGTCAGGCAAAGCTGTAAGCCACACACAAAGCTCCAAAACTGCCCCTTCAGACGCAAACCACCCTCTTCAAAAACCAGCAGATTACGATATGGTTGATTCGGAAAAAGACCTCGCGCATTTTCAACCGCTCAGAGATATCCTCACCAGTTGTCATAAAATACTCTTTCGTAGATACCAGAAATCCGATAAGGCAGCCATGCGCCACCAGAAGCATCATAAATATCTTACCATTATTGCCGCCGTCTGCGGCGCTATTGCCGTGCTGTTTGCCATTGTCCAGTTGTCCCGTTTCTTTTTATTCCCCTGGCCCGTATGGGTAGAGGCGCTGGCGGCATTAATTACCTTTGTGGCTGTAATACTTGGATTAGAGCAATCCCGGCACCCCCACTGGCTTCTTGAACGTCACAAAGCGGAGCGATGCAGATTTCTGAAATTTCGAGCCATTATTGACCCTGCCTTATGGACTGAAGACACGAGTGTGAGGGTACATTGGGAACAGCATCTCCAGAATAAAGTGAACGAAATCAAAAGATTAACCCGCCACTCTCTTCACGAGTTATTAGAAAGGCACGAGGTATCTGACATCCCGCATGGATTATCGCAATGTGTGATAAAAGAAGACGAACTCAAGGCGCTGGTGGATTATTTTAAAGAGAAACGCATTTGCTATCAGATGGACTATTTTGATAACCGTGCAAAAAGCAGGAAAAAAATCAATGCATACACCCAAAAATTACCCCCCTTGCTATTTTTCCTTAGTATCGTTGCGGTATTCAGCCATTTCGTGATTGATATATTCTTCAAATCTGTACACGGAATCCATAGTGTCGGCGTTATTCTTATTGTGCTTGCAGCTTCTTTCCCTGTAATTGGGGCGGGCATCCGTACCCTGCGCTCTGCGCATGAATTCGCACGCCTGGCAAGCCTGTTCCGCGCAAAATATAACGCATTAAAACGGATAGATGATGCGCTGGATGAAATGATGAAAAAGAATGCCGCCGTGGAAAACAAGACGGAGCAGGTATTACACACCCTCTGGCAGTGTGAACAGTTCCTGGAAGACGAACACTATGAATGGCTGCGCCTAATGCTTGAAGCGGAGTGGTACGGGTAATTCGCAACGGATATTAATGAATTATCATTATGACAATAAAATCCCCTCTAACAAGAGAGGTAAGGGGTGTGTGTAATATTCATGGTAGCGCATGCGTCTCTCTTGCGTATAATTGTGGGATAACCGTCCCCGGTTGACAAAATAAATTATCCATCGTGGATTGGGAATGGATTAATCAACATATTAATGTTTTACAAAATATATTTTTACCTTTTCGGCAAATATTTACCAACGTAGGGCAAACCTTTAGGTTTGCCTGCAAGGCTGAAGCCTTGCCCTACATAGCTTTTCCGACTCGTTCGGGTTAAGGAGGAAATATGAGCCTGTGGAAAAAAATGTTTGGCAATAAGAAGGATCCAGGCAATCAGTCGCCATCCGGCCAGCCGGAAGAAACGCCACCATCAACGCCCGGAGCGCCGTCTGCCACGCACCCGCCTACCGGCAGCGTTGCATCGCCCGGCACAAAGCCGGGTTCCCAGCCAGACGCCGCTAAGCAGCGTGTCGTCCGCGTGTTTATCTCATCCACCTTCCGCGATATGCAGGCGGAACGGGACGAATTGATGTTGTTCGTCTTCCCTGAACTGCGCAAACGATGCCGGGAACGTTTTGTGGAATTCACCGAGATAGACCTCCGGTGGGGCATTACGGAAGAAGAAAGCAAAAAGGGCCAGGTGCTGCCCATCTGCCTGGAAGAAATCAAACGATGCCGTCCCTATTTCATCGGTCTCTTAGGCGGACGATACGGCTGGGTGCCTGATAATATTTCACCAGAACTTATAGAACAAGAACCCTGGCTCAAAGAACACCTCGGCAAGACGGGTAAATCCGTTACCGAACTGGAAATCCTCCATGGTGTGCTCAATAACCCCGATATGGCAGAACACGCCTTCTTCTATTTTAGAGACCCGTCATATATTAAGACCGTCCCACAGGAAAAACTGAAAGACTTCACCGCAGAGGGCGCGGAGGACGCGGAGAAACTGAAAAGATTAAAAGACGCTATCTGCACGAGTAAGTTCAGAGAGCAAGTGCGGGAGAATTATCCAAATCCAAAGGAACTGGGGGAATTGGTCTTAAATGACCTGTGGGAGGTTATTGACAAGCGATTCCCCAAAGAAGAAGTGCCGTCCGCACTTGAACGGGAACGGATGGACCATGAGGCGTTTGCTGTAGTACGCCAAAAGGTGTATATCGGCAGGGATGAATATTTCAAGCAACTGGATGAACATGTTGTCTCAGAAAAACCGCCGCTGGTTGTACTGGGCGAGTCAGGCTCAGGAAAATCAGCCCTTATAGCGAACTGGGTGGATAAGTACAGGAAGGAACAACCTGATGACTTTCTGGTAGCACACTACATTGGAGGTACGGCGGACAGCGCAAACCATATAAAGATACTCCAGAGGATTATGGAAGAAATCTGGGATAGATATGGGCCAAGAGAGAAAAAAGGGATGGAGGAGGGTATCCGGTCTATTGGGAAGGAAAAGGAAGACGAAATTCCCACCGACCCGAAAAAGGTGGTAGAGGTATTCCCTTTATGGCTGGCAAAGACAAGAGGAACATTTATCCTCGTCCTTGACGCATTAAACCAACTGGAAGACACTGACAATGCACTCGACCTGAGATGGCTGCCAGAATATTTCCCACCAAATGTGAGGGTGATTCTTTCTACACTGCCGACAGAGAAAGAAGGGGACTTCACCGCAGAGAACGCAAAGGGCGCGGAGAAAGAAATGGAAACCAAACAGGCGTGGAAACGTCCGTATGATGCGCTGAAAAGGCGGGGCTGGCATACCCTGAACGTAGAACTGCTCAGCACCGATGAACGCAAGAAGCTCATTGAAGACTACCTTGCCCGGTTTACCAGAAAACTGAGCCAAAATAACATCGAAAAAATCATCGCCGCCCCACAAACGTCAAACCCCCTCTATCTCAAGGCATTGCTGGATGAACTGAGGGTCTATGGCGACCACGAGACCCTTCCGCAGAGGATTGAGCACTATCTTGAGGCTACGACCGTTGACGACCTCTATGAAAAGATACTGGAACGGTATGAAAAGGACTATGAACGTGAATCTGAACAAAAAGGCATGGTGCGCAGGGCGATGTCCCTGATATGGGCGTCACGGAGGGGATTGTCTGATAGTGAGATACTGGAACTCCTCGGCAAAGAAGGAAAACCATTACCGCGTGTGTACTGGTCGCCGTTGTATCTGGCGGCAGAGGAGTCGCTGGTCAACCGCTCAGGTCTCTTAAACTTCTTTCACGACTTCATGAGAAAGGCAGTTGAAGACAGATACCTCCGTGACCCAGAACAGGGGGCAGTTCTCCCCCCTCCCCTAACCCCTCCCGCCGGGGGCGGGGAAAGGCTTGTTGATAAAATCGTACAAACGGGAGATTCCAATATCTCATCCCCCTTGCCTGCCATAAGTGAAGCTGAAGGGATGGGGGAGGGTAAGGGTGGGGGTGAATTATTATCGAAACAGAAGCGCAAGGCGCACCTCCAGCTTGCTAATTATTTTGAGAAAAAACCATTAGATGACCGCCAGGCAGACGAACTCCCCTGGCTGCTGTGGAAGGCAGAAAGCCGCGACCGCCTCCGCGCATGCCTGCTGGACATTGACCGTTTCCTTATGATTCGAGAGCGCAATCAGGAAGAACTGATGGGCTATTGGGTCTTTTTAGGAGAAGAGCGGGTAATGGGGAAGGCATATCTGAGGTGTTTTGAATCGTGGTCAGAAGGAAAGGGACGTCACAAACAGAGTATCTCGAATGCCGCCGGTCATTTATCTTTTTTTCTCTTTAATGCAGCCAACCACGCTGAAGCGGAACCGCTCATGCGCCGCGCTCTCAGGATAGATGAGCAGAGTTTTGGGGAAAACCACCCGAACGTCGCAATAAGTCTCAACAACCTGGCAGGGTTGCTTTATGACACCAATCGGCTGTCTGAAGCGGAACCGCTCATGCGTCGCACACTCAGGATAGATGAGCAGAGTTTTGGGGAAAACCACCCGAAAGTCGCAATAAGGCTAGACAACCTGGCACAGTTGCTTCTGGCCACCAATCGGCTGTCAGAGGCGGAACCCCTCATGCGCCGCGCTCTCAGGATATTCGAGTCCAGTCTTGGAGCAGAGCACACGAATGTTGCCACACAACTCAACAACCTGGCACAGTTGCTACAGGCCACCAATCGGCTGTTAGAGGCGGAACCGCTCATGCGCCGCGCACTCAGGATTGATGAGCAGATCTTTGGGGAAAACCACCCGAACGTTGCCAGAGACCTCAACAACCTGGCAACATTGCTACATGCCACCAACCGGCTGTATGAGGCGGCACCACTAAGCAGACATG
>JACPHJ010000096.1 GCA_016188675.1 Planctomycetota bacterium | reverse complement strand
GTGATTAAAGTAGTTGGCGCCGAACGCGGCTTTCTCATGCTCAAGGACAAGGAAACCGGCGAACTGCTCGTTAAAGTGGCAAGAAACATGGAAGAGGAACTGAAAGATAAGACACTATTTACCATCAGCAGCGGCATCACGAGCCGTGTGGCAAGAGAGGGGAAAGCAATTTTATCCACAGATGCACAGATCGATGAACGGTTCTACGCTCAGGCAAGTGTGGTGGATCACAATCTGCGGTCATTAATGTGCGTACCTCTGAAGGTAAAGGAGGAAATAATCGGAATTATCTATGTCGACAACCGGATGGTTTCGGGGGCATTTACTGAAGAATCAATAGAACTCCTCGCCACGTTTGCCAATCAGGCTGCAATTTCTATCGAAAATGCCCGATTATATGAGAACGTCGTTAACGAGACAAAGATACGGATGAACCTCCAGCGATATCTTTCTCCAAACATAGCCAACGACATCATATCGAAAAAAGAAAAAATCGTTTTGGGGGGAGAACGGGTTGAGTGCAGCATCTTATTCGCTGACATCTGCGGTTTCACTTCAATATCTGCAAGATTCCCTCCCGAAATAATCGTTCATACGCTCAACGAATATTTTTCCGCCATGGCTAAAATAATCTTCGGAAACCAGGGAACGCTGGACAAGTTTATCGGAGACTGCGTTATGGCAATCTTTGGAGCGCCCATCTTTACTCCTTATTCTGCGCGGAATGCCGTAAAAACAGGACTTGATATGCTGAAAAAACTTGATGAACTTCAGAAAAAATGGGAGTCCGTGGGAAATCCATCCTTTAGCGTTCGTATTGGAATCAATACAGGCGAGGTTATCGCCGGAAATATCGGTTCTCCGGACAGGATGGACTATACGGTAATTGGAGATAATGCCAATCTGGCTTCTCGAATCGAGTCCTACGCCAGACCAATGACAGTTCTGGTCAGTGAATCCACTTACATTAAAATTAAGGACGTTGCGATTGCAAAAAAAATGAAACCTATTTTGGTGAAAGGAAAATCCTGGCCAGTTACAACTTACGAAATAACCAGTATCCAATCACCTGAAGAAAAAGGGAAAAACAAAAGGCGGTTTGTGAGAAAAAACGTATCAACATTCGCAACATTCAAAATCACCAGCAATTCTAAAACGAATCAATGTATCATCCAGAATATCAGCGCCGGAGGTTTGCTTATCAGTTCACGCGCGGGTGTGCCTGTCGGAGAAAAAATTCTTCTCGATTTTACCCTTCCGGACAATAGTATTTTTGGCGGTATCGAAGGAAAAGTCGTCCAATCCAGTCCTTTTAAAGATAAACAATCTTCTTCCTATTTTAAAATGGGAATTGAATTTACCTCCCTCAATAATACAAACCTAAAAAAAATCTCTAATTTTACCGTAAACCAAACACAGTCTCAGGAAACGTATGTTAATCTATAGCGTGCTTTAAAAGATTCCTTAATTTCTGCCGCCCCGCCTGGGGCTATGTATTTGGGTTTCCCACATGCTGGGGCTTCACCCCCGCCTATATGCTTTCTGCCCTTCGGGCATACTTCGAATTTGTACAGATGACCCGGCGGGTCGTCTCTACCACTGTTAACCTTACATCATGCATCGCCCGTTAGCCCGCGTAAAAAAATGAAAATTCCTATACAACCAAATTATCACTATTGCAATTATCCATTATGTGGTACAATTTTGCTTTATTAATTACTACATATCAGGATACTATATCTTAGAAAGGAGTTATTCGTGAGTAACAAACAGTGGAGCAGCCCGCCGGCAATGCAGATTGACCCCAAGAAGACCTACCAGGCAACGATTGAGACAAACAGGGGTACGATTCAGATACAGTTCTCCCCTCAGAACGCCCCGAAAACGGTCAATAACTTCGTCTTCCTTGCCAGAGAAGGCTTCTACGACGGCGTCACCTTTCATCGAGTAATCAGCAACTTCATGATCCAGGGAGGCGATCCCACAGGCACCGGCAGAGGCGGTCCAGGCTACAAGTTCGAGGACGAAGTCAAAGGCAACCCTCTGACTCACGATACATGTGTGATTTCAATGGCCAATGCGGGCCCTAACACCAATGGCAGTCAGTTCTTCATCACGCACTCGCCGCAGCCACACCTCAACGGCAAGCACACGGTCTTCGGTAAAGTAACCAGCGGTCAGGATGTCGTCAATGCTATTCGCCAGGGCGATACGATGACAAAGGTAACGATCAGCGAGAACTAAACGCAGTTCTTGTATAAACACGGAGGCAACCTATGGAGATTTTAAAGGCAATCAGAGAGAGAAGGAGCATAAGGGACTTCCAGAAGAAGGACATTCCTGAAGAGATCGTTGATAAACTCATTGATTCCCTGATATGGGCGCCCAGCGCCGGTAATTTGCAGGCAAGAAAATTCTTCTTTGTGAAAGACGCAAAACTTAAAGAAGACATTGCCGCTGCCGCCCTGAATCAGGATTTTATTGCAGATGCGCCCCTTGTTATTATTTGCTGCACGGATAGCAGGATTTCAGGCAAGTACGGGGAGCGGGGTGAATACCTTTACTCCATTCAGGACGTTGCAGCCGGTATTATGGGGATGATGCTGGTGGCGCACGAAAACGGACTCGGCACCGTGTGGGTTGGCGCATTCAGGGAAGAGGAGGTATTTGACCTCCTGAACCTGTCTCAAAACCTCCGTCCCATCTCAATCGTACCGGTAGGGTATCCGTCGAAAATTCCATCACCCCCTCCACGGGTATCACGAGAAGAGGCCGTGAAATTTAGATGAAAAAAAATGTATTGTATTTAACAGGGATAGACAGGATGTTTTATTTTTCAATTTGCCCGCGAAAGACGCGAAAATAGCTAAATTCCATTCGTTTCTTTTTGCGTGTTTTGTGGGTAGTATGCTGTTGCCGAAGGCAAAAATTGGATGATGGGTTCACTTCGTTTAACCCATCCTACTTGACTTGAGAAGATGCTTGAGCGGAACATTTTGCCTAAGAAAGCAAGACGGCCAAAGGAAAAGAGGAAGAAGTAATAATATGGGAAGTGTCACTTAAGTTCCCCTTTTGGCTTTCAGGAATTCTTTAAAAGAAAACAGGATTCGCCTCCTTTATTAAATCCGTAGAATATTCCGGCTCATTCTTTCCATAAGCTTTCTCCAAGCCTTTTTGAGAAATTACCATCCAGTCTTCTCGAACTTCATCCGTGTGCTTCGGTAGAACGGTTACAATGAGTTTTGCATTCGGTTCAATGTTAAATGGTTCATCTAAAAGTATTTTTTCACCATCAAAATGAGCTTTTAAATTAATAGTCTTCATAAAAGTAATCTCATAAAAAATTCAGACGTTTGTACCTTATCAGATAAAAGCATTCCTAATCTTAGGATTTTATCTCCATTCTCCACCTATACTAGGTAACTCATAAGGTTGCCAACCAATTTCTTTTTATCCCTTTTGAAAGGGATAATAGAAATCCCATTAATCAATAACTCACCAACGGTAAGTAGTTGTAAAACATTTAATATCCTCTACTAATCATTTATTGAACGGACAGTGTACACTGTCCGTGAAACAGCGCCACGCAAGGTTTAACGGTATGGTGGATGCCGTTGTTCGATGTTATTTCCAATTGATGAATGGAGATGACAATTCTCTGAATACCTTGTTCCTGTTAGCAGACTGAGCATTCGGTATATCTGCCAAAAGGAAGCCAACAACCTGCTTGAGACGATCAGAAATCGCAAGTGGCCGCAGGATCCCCAAGACTGATTCCATATGCTTCTGGCATATTGCATTTCCCAGTTTTGAATTAATATCAGGATGGAATAGCGATAAAATACAGTAAACAATTCCATCATCATCCATCATCCCAAGGAATCTATCATACAGTGGCATTCCTCCAGGACTTACGCCGTAACGGTATGATAAGCCTCGGCCGAGACGACAGCGAAGGACCACTTTGATCAATTTTGGGACAACTTCCTTTGGTATATCTGCAGAGATTCTACAGAATTGAAGTATCTCTTGCATAATCGGCGGTTCGTTGTAGTAGTTGTCCCAACCATCATGCGCATCGTCAAGACGGTCGGCAAGGTTCTCAAGTGCGATAATCTTTGCAGGCAAGCTCTCATACATACGACCATTTACAAGAGTAAGAAACTCGATGCCTTTCTGGAGTCGGTCTTGTTGTAGGTTTGTCCTGTAGCCATCGATCATCGTTCCGATCTTGTACTTGACTCGGTCATCTGCGTATTTCCACACATGTGTCGCGATTTGTGAGATGTTCTTTCGCAATATTTGATCTGTATTTGGCGCTACAAACATGCCAAAGATGCTTATCAGAAGATTATGTACATGTGGGGTGGATAAGTTTCGCAACTCCGTAGATAATCTAGCAAGGGTATTGTCATCTATGACATCCTGACGTGCTTTGAGATTATCAACTAGAGCGCGAATTCTGATTGCTGACTCTGATGGTCTGTCCTGAAGGACATCTTTGACACAAGTCTGCAACCAACCTAACAATTCATATCCACCAATACTCTCAACATTTGGATGAGATGCAGCGACTTCATTTCTCATCGTCAGGATATGATCAATCTTTCGGTAAACAACGTCGGATATCAATTCGAGCTTGCAGCATGTGTCGAGCAATACGCTATCTTTTAACCCATCGAGATCCTTTTCGTCCTTGTAGAGCGACCTATTGCTCCCGCCAACAGAAGCATCATAGAAAAGGTCTATTCCGTAGACAATTGCTTTCTTTCGAAGATTAAGAACTACTTCATTCCAGACGTAGTTCAATGCTGCATCAAATAGACCAATGGCAGTCGCTCCGACGAACTTGGAGAGGTATCGAGCATCCTTTTTTTCATCTGGTGGAAGGGCAGCAAGAAGCTGCGGAAGGTTCAAGGCAATCACCATGCGCTCTTCGGTGGATGCAATAATGTTATCCGTGGGCAATCCAAACTGTTGAAGATATCCCGCGAACACAGCCGTGTCCGCGGCTAGCTGTTTTTGATCATACTTTTGGGGTAAGTTATCTGTCATTAGCGTTTCTCTCGTGATCTCGAATATGGAAGATACTGCCTGTATGCAGTTGTTTATTACGGCTATTATGAAATTTCAGTTGTAAATCTACAATAAAATTAGCTATTCCGTCAACAGGTATTTAACATTGAAAGATAAAATACTGAAAGTGAATTCAGTTCATAAAATTGCTCGATTTAATCAGCGTTTAACTAGACTCTGAGCAAAAAGGCATGTGCACAAAGGCCAGCACCAAAGGCCAACATGACACACCAATCTCCAGGTGCAATGCCTTTATCCAGAATTTTTTGGAGCACAAAGAATACAGTGGGTGAAGACATGTTTCCATATTCGGCTAAAATATTGCGGGTTGCCTGTAATTGTGCCTCTGAGAGTCCCATTTCATCTCTAACTGCGTTGATTACCTTCTCACCTCCTGGATGGAAAGCCCAATGTTTAATATCTTCAATTTTTAATCCTTTGAGTTTTAACAAATCCATCACTACCCTGGCAACCGTTTTACTTGCTATTTCAGGTAAGGAAACGGAAAGCTGGTTGTGGAGTTGACCATTCTTGTAAACGTATCGTATATGATCGCGGGATTTCGGGTCATAGCGGCTGGCTGAAGCGACCAATTCCAATCCCTCAGGACGATGCCAGAGCACGGAGGCAGACGCACCGTCTCCAAAGATTGCATTTGAGATGATTAGGCTCATATCGTCTGCCATCTGGAATGTGGCGCTGCAAATTTCTACCGAGACACTTACTACCACACTATTACCTGCTCCATTTAACATATCCTTGCACATCTGCAGGTTTGGAACTGCTCCGCCGCAACCGCTGCCAACCAGGTCATGGGCACGTATCCGATCTGAAAATCCTAGTTTTTCTATGAGATAGGTTGATATGCCGGGACAGATGTATCCGGTGCAAGTATTTACCACTAATCCTGAAACATCATTAACGGTCAATCCAACCTGTGAGAGCGCCTTGATAATTGCCTGAGACGACAGTTCGACCGCCCAGTGTGTGAAACGGGCAATGCGGCTGTCCGGATGTTCTTTCACAAGGCATTCAAGATTGTCTACGGCGAGATGCCGGTATTGAACGCTTGGATGTGAAAATATCTTGTGCATGATTGCCAGGCTCTTTGGGCCGAGTTTATCCGAATAGTGTTTTACGAGAAATGCCTCTGCCTGCGCCTGATTTATTGCATAGGTCGGTGCAGCAGTTGCTATCGATGCTATATGAACGTGTTCATTCATACACCCATCCCCAAGACCCTGAATCCGCTACAATTAAGGCGCGTGTGTTTCCCTTTCCATTTTCCTTATGCCTCTTTCCAGTCAATTACTTTGGGAATCTTTTCTAATGGTTTATAGTGAGTAAGCGCAGATATGAGTTCTTCGGGGTGGTGAGACGTTATAATCAGTTGGCGATGCTCTGCAGAAATGAAACGTTCCTGTAACATATAATCTATGAACTTCAGGAGCAAGTCAAAATATCCCCCGACATCGAGTAAGCCAATCGGCTTTGAGTGTAGTCCCAGTTGCGCCCAGGTGACAATCTCGAAAAATTCATCGAGGGTGCCAAAACCGCCGGGCATGGCAATAAAGGCGTCAGACAACTCCGCCATCACGGCCTTTCGTTCGTGCATACTCGATACCAGGCGGAGTTCCGTCAGACCATAGTGGGCAAACTCTTTGGAAGAGAGGACATGTGGAATCACACCGATAACCTCTCCCTTTTCTTTCAGAACAGCGTCTGCGACAACTGTCATCAGGCCTATACTGCCTCCGCCGTAAACGAGTCCCATTTCCTGTGATACAAGGGCTTTCCCCAGTTTTTGGGCGGCATCGGTATATGCCGGGTGTGCGCCATGATTGGAACCACAAAACACGCAGATGCGTTTTATGGAATTGTTAGTTTTCATTCACTACCTACATCTTTATACCTGTCTTATATAAGGTATTCAGGATGCTCATGGCAAGTTCCATGGCCTGAGGTTTCGAGAGCAACAATTCATAATCATCGGTATCTTTTTCGCCTTCTACAACAATTTCAATACCTTCAGTCCTTGCAACGACAACAATTTTTTTCTTTTCTTCCATGTTTTTCATCCTTTCTCTAAATTATTTTATTTTTAACAATTTCCATCTTCAAATGGGCAATAGAGCCAGACGGATTCAAGTCTTTGGGACATACCTCCTGGCAGTTAAATACCGTGTGACAACGCCATACGCCATGCTCGTCGTTTACAATTGCCAAACGCTCCTGCCTTGCGTCGTCCCGCGTATCGGATACGAACCTGTCCATGTTGAGAAGGGCCATAGGCCCCAGGTACCTTTCGTGCGAAGCAGTAATGGGACACGAGGAATGGCAACAGGCGCACAGGATACAATCAATCAGAACGTCAATCCTTGCCCTTTCGTCCGGACTCTGTATCCGTTCCCCCGCTGTTGGCAGCGACTTACCGGGTATCAGATATGGTTTTATGTGTTCATACTTTTCCCAGAATGGTTTCATATCGACAAAGAGGTCTTTGTGAATGGCCATGTGTGACAGGGGACGGATGATAATGGTGTTAGATTTGAGTTTGGAAACCAGGGTATTGCAGGCCAAGCGGTACTTCCCGTTGATATGCATGGCGCAAGAACCGCAAACCGCTGCCCTGCAGGATGACCGAAAGGCCAGGGAGTTCTCCAGCCGTTCCTGGATATAATAAAGCCCTTCCAGTATTGTCAGGTCTTTCCGAATAAAGGGGATTTCAAATTCCTGGAAATGCGGTTTCTTATCATTATCCGGATTAAAACGAAAGACATTAAAAACGACCTTATCTGTTGTCGTCATGAGGAATTTTTTTTCATTCAAACAAGGCATTCACGAAGGTATCGGCGTCAAATTTTTCTATATCATCCGCCGTTTCACCCAGCCCTACAAATTTTACGGGGATGTTTATTTCATTGCGCATACCCAGCACAATGCCGCCTTTTGCCGTACCGTCCAACTTTGCCAGAAATATTCCCGTTACGTCTACGGCCTGTTTAAACATCTTTGCCTGGGAGATCGCATTTTGTCCTGTTGTAGCGTCTAGCACCATCAACACCTCATGGGGGGCGCCGGGAATTCTTTTGGAGATAACCCGTTTGATTTTGCTAAGTTCGTTCATAAGATTTTCATGGGTATGAAGGCGGCCTGCAGTGTCCACTATTACTACATGGATACCCCTTGCAATGGAGGCTTCTATAGCATCATAAGCAACTGCTGCAGGGTCAGAACCGGTTTGATGTTTTACGATTTCCGCGCCGATTCGTTTACTCCAAATATCCAGTTGGTCCACGGCTGCTGCCCTGAAGGTGTCGCCGGCTGCCACCAGCACCTTTTTGCCGTCCTTAATAAGTATGTTTGCAAGTTTTGCTATGGCTGTGGTTTTGCCGACTCCGTTCACCCCAACCACCATGATAACCGTTGGGGAAGCGGGGGCGTAATGAATATCGGTTTGCCATGACCGCAGGTCTTCTTTCAGTCTGTTTTTTATGAAATCATGTATCTGAGATGTCTCGGTTATCGCCTGGGATTTCCACGCTTCGTGCAACTCGTGGATTAATTTCTGGACGGGCTTTGCGCCGATATCCGCGCCAATCAGGATATCTTCCAATTCCTCAAGCACAGATTCATCAATCTTTCTTCGAAACGAAAAGAAACCTTTTAATCTGGACCAAAAACGACCGCGTGTTTTTTCTAATCCTTTTTTTAGTTTCTCGGATGAAGTTAAAGGTTTCCTTTCGACTTTCTCTTTAACTACCGTTGTGGTTTTTGGCGGGACTGAAATTGGCTTTTCAACAGGCGCTTCTTTAATAACAGGTACAGGCGATACCGGAGCCGTCTTTTCAACGGGTTTTTTTATAACAACAGATTCTTGTGATACTGAAGTGGGTTTCTCTGCAGGTTTTTCTTTAACAACGGCTTTCTGCGGAATAGAAACGGGCTTTACAACGGTTTCTTCTAAAATAGCTCCCTGAGAGGCAGAAATTGGCTTCTCAATGGGTTTTTCTCTAACAATGGTTTCCCGTGAAACCGGTGGGGGTTTTACAACGATTTCTTTTCTGATAATAGTTTCCTGAGATACGGAAACCGGCTTTTGAGTTTCTTCTTTTATAACGACAGTTTCGGGTGCGGCGACGGTTTTCGGTGATATTAAAACTAATTTTTCAATACCATCTTCTACAACGACGGTCTTCGGTGGTTCTGCGGTAAAGTTTATTAACCGAGACCAAAAACCGGGCTTGGATTTTCCCAGGCTGTTTTTTCGTTTTTCGGCGTTGCCTTTTAGAACTATAGTTTCTGGTGTTTTTAGTTTATTGCTGGCCATGTTGTTTTTGTCATCCTTTGAAGTCAATTCCATTAATTATTATTTCCTGTACAAACTTTTCCCAATAGGTAACTTTTTACGCCACTAAGACACGAAGCCACAAAAAAACCTTAGTGTCTTAGCGACTTTGTGGCTACTTTGAATTTCCTTGACGTTAAAATAAAACGTTTCAAGGAGAAGGACATCTTTGCCTGAGCTTGCTCACAAGATCACCCGGCACGGTTACTTTCGCAATCGGGGTATCTATCTTTCTTTCCCCGTGGAAATCTGAACCGCCTGTTACCGCCAGATTGTACTTCTCTGCGATCTTCAGATATTTTTTAACGGTTTGCGGGTTATGCGACGGGTAGTATACTTCTATTCCCTGCAAACCGTATTTTACAAGGTCTTCTATAACATGGTCTCTTTGGGTAAGTCCTGGATGGGCAAGAACTGCCACTCCTCCGGCATCTATGATTAATTCAATAGCCTGCTGCGGGTTCAGCGTTTTTTTAGGAACATACGCAGGGCCTTTGTCGCCTATGTATTTCGAAAATGATGCCAGGATGTTGTCGCAGTAGCCGTGTTTCCATATCGTTTCCGCCACGTGCATGCGTCCCGGAGAGCCTTTTCCTGCAACACGAAAAATCTCTTGTGGATCAATATCAACATTGAGGCTGCGTAATTTTTCCACCATTGCATAAATACGCTTTAACCGGTCTTCGTGAGCTAGTTTTAGCATTTTTTGCAAAGAAACATTACGAATATCAATAAAATATCCGAGGATGTGAATTTCCGAGGGGCTAAGATATGAAGAAAGTTCTAAACCCGGGATGATATTGAGATTTTTACTCTGTCCATATTGACAGGCTACGACAATGCCTTCAATCGTATCGTGATCCGTGATAGAAATGGTCGAAATGCCAAGCCGAATGGCTTCGTCGACAACTGCTTCCGGCGTCATGGTACCGTCTGAATAGTTTGTGTGCACGTGCAGGTCGGATTTCCCGTAATCGATTTCCGGAATAACCTGCGGAATGGAGGTGGATTTGGTATCCTTCAATAATTTTCCATTCCCATACTGGGTGTAGATTTTATCTAAAATTCCATTTACAAACGTTCCCGAATTTTTCGTGCTGTATTTTTTGGCGAGTTCTATGGCCTCGTTAATCGAGACCTTCGGCGGGATATCGTTCCTGTGCAGGAGTTCATAGACCCCTAAACGCAGAATATTTTTGTCGATAATAGCCATGCGGCGTAATTCCCAGTGTTCTGTGACACCCGATATCTTTTCATCAATTTCTTTGATGTGTGACCGGCATCCCTTGATAAGCGACATGGCGAACGAGTAGATATCAGGTTTTTCTGTGTTTTCTTTGCAGAAGGTATCCATATCGCTGATAATGTCATCGCCGCACAGGTCTAGCTGATAAAGGGCTTTAATGGCGAGTTCACGGGCAATCGTTCTGTTACGCATGGAATATTCAGTTTTTAGTAAGAGCAATTAAAAAAATAAATCAATAAGATAATCGTATTTCTGTCATGGTTCGGAATAAGTAGTTACGTGGGAGAGGTGTCGAAATACCAATAATGGATTAGCGTCTTTTGATTGTTTTTACACCGGTTTGTATTTGATCAAAAAGATTTACCATCTCTACGGCCGATAAGGCAGCCTCGGCGCCTTTGTTTCCCGTCTTTGCACCCGCACGATCTATTGCCTGTTCCAGAGTCTCCGTGGTAATTACGCCATTAATGGTTGGAATACCTGTAGATAATCCAACGTGTGCAATTCCCTTGGCTGATTCGCTTGCAACATAGTCGAAATGGGGTGTCTCTCCGCGTATAACGGCTCCCAAACAAATTATTGCGTTGTATTTTCCGCTCTGGGCAGCCTTGAGGGCTGTAATTGGTATCTCATAGGAACCCGGCACCCAAAAAGTATCAACATCCTCTTCTTTTACGCCGTGCCTGGCAAGCACATCGATGGCGCCATCCAATAGGCCCTTAGTTATAAAATTATTGAATCGGCTAACGATAATTCCAAACGCCTTTCCGGTGCCAATTAAATTTCCCTGGAATTCAATACCCATAATCATTCCCCTTTTTGGGTCTGCTGATAAGATTAACTATTGCCTGATTCGCTCAAAACGAAATTATTTTATAAAAATAGTAGCATATACCCATAAATATGTCAACACTTTTCTAAGTGTTCTGACTATTTTGTTTAACGTGGGTATTTAATTCAGGATTGCAGAATCGGTAGGTATTTTTACCCTGTTCTTTAGACAGGTACATGGCAACATCCGCCAGCTTTATCAGGTTTTCCGAGTTGTCCGCATCATGTGGGTAAAGGCTAATGCCTAAACTGGCGCTACTGCTGATCTGGTGTTTGCCAAACTGAAATGACTTGCAGAATGAATTTAAAATCTTTCGTGCAATAATAGCAACATCCTGTTCATGAATAAGATCGGTAAGAATTATCATAAATTCATCACCGCCTGCGCGGGCTACGGTATCGCTTTCACGCACACAGCGTGTCAGCCGCTCTGCAACAGCCCTCAGCAATAAGTCACCCACATGGTGACCCAGGGAATCATTGACCGCTTTGAAGTAATCCAGGTCAAGAAAAACAACAGCCACTATCTGTTCGTTGCGGCTTGCGTAGTGTAACGCCATTTGGAGCCGGTCCTGTAAGAGAATACGGTTGGGCAAGTTTGTAATGGCATCATGGTAGGCCATGTGTTTAATAACTGCCTCTGATTGCTTGCGTGCTATTGCAGTTCCTACAATCTCTGCCATAATGTGGAGCAGATCAATATCTTCCTCTTGCCATTCGCCAGTGGTCACAACATTGTCAAAACCAATAAATCCCACCAATTCCTTTTCGGCATATACCGGCAAGGCTAATAGTGATTTAATACCCTGCTTCTCCAGGATTTTCTTTTCAGCAGCAGCTTCCGGGGGCATTTTAGAAATATCAGGTATACGAATCGCCTTGCCGGTATGCAGGATATTCATCCACCAGGGAAATATTGCAGTTGGAAGATTTTGAAGATGCTGAATTTCAGGCGTAACCCCTTTATCACACCATTCGTGGGTATTGTTTATAATATTGCCGTTCTCACGGAATTGGAAGAGATAAGCTCTCCCTACTCCAACCAACCCGCCGGCATCGGATAACGAAGACGAAACAGCATTATCAAAGTCTGAAAGAATTGCAAATCGAGCAGAAATACTTGATACGGCCTTTTCGAAGTCTATTCTTCGTTTGAGAGCCTTTTCCGCTTCTTTTCGCTTGATGAACTGTCCGACCTGGCCGCCAATGGCAACCATTATCTTGAGCAGGTCTTCATCGGGTTGTTGTATTCTGCGGTTAAGGAATACTATGACTCCAAGTATTTCGTTTCCACTCAGGATGGGAAAGCCGAAAGCTCCGTGCAATCCCTCTTTAGCCGCAATTGGCGCTCTGGGAAAATTAGTATCATGTACAACATCGGTAATCCAGACAGGTTTAGCACATGCCCAGATACGGCCGGGCAATCCAATACCTTGTGAAAAGGTAATCTGCCGCGTAACCGCTTTAAACTCCGGAATCTCAAGGGATGGATCGTGCCAGATTTCCATGCAACGTAACGCATTGGTCTGTTGATCAATTATCCATATTTCACCGAAGTCCCATCCTAAACTTTCACAGGTTGTTTGAAGAATTTTTGGGATGGCTTCGTTAGTTACATCAGATTCTGCCAATATTTGAACTATGGCATACTGTAAATTCAGATGTCGTTCAACCCGTTTGCGCCCGGTGATGTCATGTAAGAGAATAAGTACAGCCCTCCTCCCGCCAAACAGTATCGGACTCCTTGTAATTTCCACGTCAACAATCGTCCCGTCTTTCTTACAATGTCTCCATTCGCCAGCAGAATATATTCCTGGCAAAATATTATCTTTTGTAAGATCGTTCATCAGATTTGGAATGTATTCTGGAGGACGAATGTCCTTAATGGTCATACTTAGAAATTCTTCACGGGAATAGCCGTAGCGCTGAACTGCGGTATCGTTTACAGCGAGTATGAAGAGCGTTTCCTGGTCAAAAACCCACATGGGGTTAGGATTGTTTTCGAATAAAAGTCTATATTGGACTTCATCGTTCGTAGATTGTAAGTTTTCTGCCATTGGGAATCCACCTCCAGTCTTTTGATGTTCAATGTAATACTTGCAATTTGATATAATGGATTACCGTTTGCTAAGTAAAATAAACTACTATATCCTTCTAATAAATTTATACCATTAACCAATATCGGAAAATAACCGATAATATCTTTTAGCCGGTAAGAATGTGCGTAAAAGATAAAATTAATTTAAAACATACATTCAAAACTGATGGTTAATTATCAAAAAAAATGCCGTAATTGGTAAGATAATTTATAATTATGATTTTTGTAGTAAGATTAATAAAAATTCACCATTGTAGTAAGGAATCAAGCAAGTAAAAACAAGGTCTAACTTACATTAATTGTGTGTCATGACACTTATGTGTGTCTGTAAAAAGTGTGTCATGGCACATTAATTACGAATTTAAAGATTCAAAATGCAAATGGTATTGTCAATTCCAGGAAAATCTGCTATATATAATTCACGAAAGTTATATTTCTTGATTTTAAACATCCTTGTATTGTAATTCCTACCAGACCCAACTGAATTGTAAATACAGATCTTTTGACTTTTACCGAGAGGTACAACTATGACAAAAGACGAGGTCTTAAAAATTATATTAGAATCACCCTCCCTGCCTACCTTGCCAACAGTTGCATGTAAACTCATTTCAATTTCTTCGAACGACGAAATTGGTATGAAGGATATTGCAAATCTCATATCAAAGGATGCTTCCTTGTCAGCAAAAGTATTAAAAGTAGCGAATTCTGCCTTTTACGATTTCCCTTGTAAGATAAGTACAATACAACAGGCTGTATCGAGACTTGGAATGAATGCGATTAAAAACCTCGTCTTTTCATTTTCTTTTTTGTCAGTAAAAGCGAAGGGCAAAAAGGCCGTATTTAATTATGAAAAATTTTGGGAACAATCCCTGTCTAACGCCGTCGCGGCAAAACTTATCATGGCAGAGATCGGCAAATCCGATTGGGAAGAGATTTTTGTTGCTGGACTTTTACAAAATATCGGAGAATTGATTATAGCTACCTCATTACCGCAACAGTATGAGCAAGTATTGTTAGAAACGTTCAATAGTAAAAAAAGCGCCTTCGAACTGGAACAGCAAATCATAGGAGCAGATCATGCATTTATTGGATATGAGGTTACCAAAAAGTGGAGGTTTCCTGCTACGTTGTTAACTCCTATTCTATACCATCATTGTCCAGAAGGCTATGAAGATGATGACAAAAAACTCAAGCTTGCCGTTGACGTTATCTATTTGTCCGGAATAATCACCAGCATTCTCTATTCGAATAATCCGCAGAAATACCATCAGAAATTTCTCGGTGAATCCAAGACACTGCTTGACTTCAATGACGAAATCATTGACAAGATATTAAAGCTCGTTGTCTCGGAAACAACACAAACTGCCAATTTATTTGGCCTTCATATGGAGAATTCCAAATCGATTGAAGAAATCCTGCAAGAGGCCAATGCTGCCCTGAGTGCCATAAATATAGCGTATGATCAAATGAACAGGGATCTCGAAGAAAAAAGCAAGCATCTTGAAAAACTGGCGCACTTAGACAGCTTGACAGAAATATTCAATCACGGCTATTTCCAACACTTTCTTGAAAAGGAAATTAACCTTGCGACCCGCAAGAATGCAACACTCAGTCTTATTCTGGCAGACGTTGACAGCTTCAAGAGTTTTAATGACAAATACGGACATCAAACAGGTGATTTTATTTTAAAAGAATTATGCAAGTTGATGAAAAAATCACTCCGTGACTACGATATGATTGCTCGTTACGGCGGTGAGGAATTCGCTATTGTTCTTGTTGAAACGACCGGGCAAGAGGCTCAGATTGTGGCAGAAAAACTACGAGAATCGATTGCCATGCATGCGTTTATCGATAGTAACAAAAAATATAAAGTTACCGTAAGTTTTGGGGTTGCAGAAATAAAGCCTGCGGTAGATAATTTCACAAAATACGAACTTATTGGTTTTGCTGACAAGGCTCTGTTTGAGTCGAAGAGGGAAGGCGGCAACAGAGTCACATTGTACGCTCAGTATGAAGGAATAATCTGAACATGGATGCGTAAAGCCAACCGGCGGGAGTTATTTTTTTGCAGCAATCTTATCATTAAGGGCTTTGAGGAACTTGTCTATGTCTACATTATGCATCTTGGTCGCCATATCAATGGTTGCAACCCTGCCCATAGTATTCCGCATAACGGGGTTGGCCATCTGACTGAATCCAAAGTCGAGAAAGATTTGAAGCGTATCCGGGTACTGGTCAACAATATCAAAGACCTTCGTATCTTTCGTGATCTCGGTTAATTTCCTGGCTACAGACGGTTTTGACTCCTGTACAGCGTTCATGGTCTTCCACAGGTTATATCCAAAAATACCCAGAGCAGCCAATTCAAACCAACCTGATGTTCCCAGAGAGGCATAAAAGATCGCCCTTCCACTCGTTCCTACCAATATCTGTGAAAACACCCTTAAAAAACAACCCGTATTCAAAAGTATAAAGGTAATGTTTGACAACCTTACGCTGTACATATTAATTCCTTTAAAGGTTGGAATCATTTTGGAGGCATAACCGATAATCATCATCGTGATAAACCCCACAGTAACGGCATGATTCAGAGAACCGTGGAACCTCCTTTGCACTTCCGTACCGTGTCCCAAAAACGGCATTACCGCCAGAATAATGGCCGTCACAATAAGCCAGATATATGCGGTACGAATGGTCTTGGCATAACTTCTGTCCATAACCACATCCTGCAGCTCATTCGTAGACCGTTCAAAGACGCGCAGCCCGTAAATAAACGTGAAGAGGGCAAAAGCTATGGGAAATGCCACAACTTGCGAAAGTCGAAGCGCAACGATGTTTCTATCTGCAAGGAAGTGTGTAATAAAATAAATCGGTATCGAAATGTTTATAACCCAAAAGGTCAAATTGACCGCCTTTTCCCTGACGGGTTTTATATCGAGAAAGGCATATACCGTCCTTATATTTATGGCAAAGATGAACATTAAAACAAAGCCAAAGAGGTAGAGATGCACGTAAGGACTGAAAAAGGACTTTGGAATCTCGTAAAGGGCGTGTTTGTATAAATAAAAGACCATCCCAAGGTTCATGCAGGTAGCAATAAGAAACCAGATAATTCCTGCCTTGAAAAACTTATCAAAGATACCGACTTTTTCTTTGCTCGATAAGATGGTTCTTAAGATAATAAACGCAAACATGAAAATCGCTATAATTTCACAAATGGCGGATATTGGAAGCAAAAACCTGATGGGGCTATAAGGCAAGGGTTGTACAATAGTCCTCAGTGAAATCCCAATAACGGCAAGTCCATAACAAATGTTTGTCAAACCCCTGTGTCTGAGTTCGGTATTCTTTACCCTTGGTATGACATACAGGGCAAAGCCCATGATGCAAAGTCCCACCCACCCATAAATCTGTGCATGACCGTGTGCCTGAATAAGTGCATAATAAATTGAATTAAAGTTTAATTTAATGGCTATATAACTGAGTATAATAGCGCCAAACGTCACACCTACGGTAAGCGTTAAAATGATGGCCGTCTTGACGAATTTTTCATAACTCTTGTCCTCTTTCATCGCAGGAATTTCAACATGCTCTCCGCCGCCTTTTTCAATAGCCTCGTTAAGTTCTTTCACAAGGGTGTCATAATCAACCTCATGCGCCTTGGCAAAAAAGGCGATTGGTTCATTTGGCCCACGAACCCCACCGGCTATGACAAGGTTGTACTTCTTGAATACTGCAAGTGTCTCCGGATGCGACTCTATAAGGTCTCTGATTATTGTATTTCTGTTGATTTCCATAAGATAGAATAAATCAAATTTTGACAAACCTTTCAAGGAAATTAAAAATTACTTTCATGAATTGTAATAATCTGTGTCATCTGCGAAATCTGTGGTTTCAAATGTTTTGTCAGTTAGAGACCCTGTCTCGTTAGTACATTGTCCAAATGACATCTTACAAAATGCCCCTGCCAAAATGACAGCGAATATTTGCTAGGCGGAATAACTTTTAAAAATTATAACTTTTTCATAACTTTTTGTACTGCAATGAATTATTTCTCACCATACATTAGGAAATTAATATCAGGCATCAGTTTTGCTCAATCTAAAAACAAACGTATTTATATATTTTATTTTGCTGTCATTTTTTTAAGGAGGTATGTGTTATGGCAAGAGAGCTGATAAAGTGGTCACATTTACCCACCATTTCATCACTCCAGAATGAAATGAACCGGATGCTGGACCGGTTTTTCAAGAGCGGGGATCTATCCGATTTCGGCATGGAGACGGGCGCATGGATACCGCCCATTGATTTAGCAGAAACGGACGAGAAATTCACCGTAAAGGCGGAAATCCCCGGTATCGACCCAAAGGAAATCGACATCTCGGTAAAGGACAATGTCCTCCTAATCAAGGGCGAGAAAAAGGAAGAAAAAGAGGAAAAGGGTAAAAACTACTATCGGATGGAGAGACGCTATGGAAGCTTCTCGCGTTCCATTGACCTTCCGAGTTCTGTGGACACAAACAAGGTAGCGGCGGAGTACAAAAACGGCGTGCTTGAGATTTCCTTACAAAAGAAGGAAGAGGTAAAGCCGAAACAGATTTCCGTGAAGGTCAGCTAAAGTCGTAACCACAGATTACGCAGATTTCACAGATTGCTTTATAAAAACTGTGAAGGCTTTAATTAACCGGAAGTTATGAAGATGCGGGGATGAGAGGTTGGGGGATTCCCAACTTCTCATCTTCCGTTTTTTTTCATTTTCCCACCTTCTCAACTTCTCAACCTCTCAATTTCCCATTTTCTGTCTATCGTATAAATCTGTTCATCCTGTCTTATTTTTCACAACTACAGCTCGCCAATCACCGTAATCTCAGTCTCCAACGTATACCCCGATTTACGTTTCACCTCCTCCTGCACATACTTAATTAACTCCAAAACGTCAGCAGCTTTGGCATTGCCCGTATTGACAATAAAGTTTGCATGCTTTGGAGAAACTTCAGCGCCGCCGATGCGTTTGCCCTTGAGTCCGGCTTGATCGATCAATCTGCCAGCCCCAATACCTTCTATTTTT